>NZ_JBKFGG010000020.1:0-162509 GCF_056171975.1 Paenibacillus terrisolis
GTCACCGGTACGCTTTGAACAACTGTACTATGAAAGGGTTGCTTAAATTGAGCAGTGTCCACTTTTTTGACAGAAGAGCAAAACCTAACTGCAAACATACTTGCCGACTATAATAAGGGTATAAAATGGCGCTATTTTCGAGATTTGACGTCATATGAGGAGAATAAGGCCATAAAATGGTGTTATTTTCAGAAGATCGGGCATTTTAGTGCGAGTTGGAGCTCCTGTAGTCGAAATAGCGGTAAAAAATACCCTTATTCAGCTCGATTTTATGAAACTGGGGAGAATAGCGGTAAGGAGTGCCCTTAATGTTTTGTGATGGCGCGCTGGGTTGCTCTTATCGGCACACAATGGTCCGGTAGGCAACATCAAGTCATTAACAAGTACTTCATAGTACTTCACATAAACTATAATAACCGGAAGTGCGGCGTAACCCAACCACACATACACTCGCCAAGCTTCGAGAAGAGAGAGGGGACCAAGAGCATTGAAACACATGAAATGGGCCGGCCTGTTGCTGGCGGTATTGATGGCAGGCACTTTATTGTCGGGCTGTGGATCGTCTAAAGAGACGCTGAACATCTACAGCTGGGCGGATAACTTCGACGAGGACGTTTTGGCGGATTTCGAGCAGCAGTACGATGTGAAAATCAACTATGACGTGTTCGCCAACAATGAGGATCTCTTGGCCAAAATCAAAGCGGGCGGCGGCGGTTACGACGTAATTCAGCCTTCCGATTATATGGTTGCCACGATGATCAAGCAGGACCTGCTGGCTCCGCTGAATATGGCGAATATTCCGAACTTCGCCAATGTGGCGGATACGTTCAAGAATCCGTCTTTTGACCCGGGCAATAAATATTCCATCGTTTATACTTCCGGCGTAACCGGAATTGCGTACAACAAGAAATATATCAAAGACGATATCGACAGTTGGGACGATCTCTGGAATCCCGCCTATAAGGGCAAAGTGATCCTGCTGGACGATAATCGCGAAGTGATCGGCATGGCGTTGAAAAAAGCCGGCTATTCCAACAGTTCGACCGATGAAGGCGAAATTACCGCAGCTGTAGACGATTTGAAGAATTTGCTGCCGAACGTGCTTGCTTTCGATACGGACAACATCAAGCAAAAGATGATTCAGGAAGAAGGCTGGATCGGCACCGTATGGTCCGGGGACGCCTCGTACATCGCCAAAGACAATCCGGACGTAGCTTATGTGGTTCCGAAGGAAGGCGGCACGATCTGGGCGGACAACTACGCGATTCCTAAGGGCTCGAAACATCAGGAACTGGCCGAGAAGTTCATCAACTACATGCTGGATCCGAAAGTCAGCGCCAAAAACTACGAATCGATCGGGTACAGCGACCCGAACACGAAAGCTATGGAATTCCACAGCGATGAGTACAAAAACGACAAGATGATCAACTTGTCCCAAGACGAATTGTCCCGGACGGAATGGCTCGGCGACGTGGGCGACAAGCTGCAATTGTACGACCGTTTCTGGACGGAGCTCAAGAGCGGACGGGAGTAAATTTCAAGCGAAATGTCCCGGATGATCTATAAGATTCATTACGCAAACAGCGATGCGAGTTTACCTTGGTATAAGCCGGGGTACCGCATCGCTGTTTTTTCTGCCCGGAAATAGCATGATTTTTAGTATACAGGGTAATAATTGGGTTGGGGTAATTATAAAAGGGGTGACAACCAAGATGAAACGAAAAACATGGAAATGGGTAAGCCTATTGGCAGCGACAGCTCTGTTATTCCTGAACATAGCGGCGATCGGCCCGGCATCGGCCGGCGCAGCCGCAGATGCTGCGGTGGAGCGCACAGCGCCGGCGGCGACGGATAAGGTTAGCGTCAGCTTAAAGGGCAAGCCGCTCAGGCAGCAGGGAATCAAAGGCGAGGAAGGCGTGTTGGTGCCGCTGGACTTGATCCGCAAAGGATTGAAGCTGCCAGTCAAATATGACCGCGGGCAAGGAGTCTACACCATCAAGCGGGGCAATGTCACCGTTCAGCTGCAACCTACCAACATTGGCGCCAAAGCCATCGTCGACGGCAGTACGCAGGTGCTTCCTTACGAGTGGAAGGAGGTTGACGGGAAACCGTATGTATCGATCAAAGTCCTGACCGATCATCTGGGCTATACGATGCAGCAGGGGACAAATACGGTGAACCTGGTACCGCATAAACTGAATGATATCAAGATCACGACCCAGACGATTTCCAAATCAATCCCCGAAGCTACCATTAAGGTGGAATACCCACAGGTAAGCGGGCTTAAAAATAAAGCGGCTGAGCGGAAAATCAACACCGAGCTGAAAGCCAAGGCCGACGCGTTTGTCGCGAACTCCGAAAAAGAGGCGAAGTCCAATCAGCCTTCCCCAAGCGGAAACAAGTACGAGTTCATCGGCAATTACACGGTGACCTATAATCGCGACGGCATCCTGAGCCTTCTTGAGCAAACCTACGCCTATACCGGAGGAGCCCACGGCATCAGCGTACGCGAAGGGCTGACCTACCGCCTCAGCGACGGCAAGCTGCTGACGCTGGATGAACTGCTGCGCGCCAACCCGAACTACCGCTTAGTCGTCGACCCGGAGATCGCCAAGCAGCTTGAACAGACGGAAGGCTACTTTGGAAACTTCAAGACGATTGGTTCGAATCCGTCCTATTACGTGAAGGACGAGGGCGTCTATATTTTCTTCCAGCTGTATGACTATCTGCCGTACGCGTTTGGCTTCCCGGAATATTATTTCCCGTTTGCGAAGCTGCTGCCGCCCGGCGCGAACCCGTTCGATTTTGGGCGATAAACCGAATATAACCGCTTAACGGCAATGGCCGGCTTGAGCTTAGCATTATCGCCGCCCCGAGGAGGGTAGTTCCTGTCATGGACGCTCCCTTGGGGCGGCTTTTTGATCCGGGCGAGCCCGGCAGAAGCCGGTAGAACCCGGAATCGGCGAACGTAGGCGGCCGGGCTTACCCGATTTCGACCGGAACCAGCTTGAATCCGGTGACGTCGGCCAGCCCGCGATTGGTGATCCGAAGCTCCGGAATGACCGGCAGAGCGATCAGCGAAAACGTCATGAACGGCGCGTTCAGCATGCAGCCCAGGCTTTGCCAGGCGGCTTCCAGGCTTTTGACCTGAGCGACGACCGTATCCAGCGGCTGATCGGACATCAGTCCGGCGATCGCCATCGGCACCGCGGCCAGGACCTGACCGTTTTCCACGGCGATCATGCCACCGCCCAGCTTCGCCAGCTCGTTGGCGGCAAAAGCCATGTCTTCGGGGCTCGCGCCCATCACGAGCAGGTTGTGGCTGTCATGCGCCACGGTGGAGGCCACAGCCCCGCGCCGAAGTCCGAAGCCGCGGGCGAACGCCAGCGATATCTCGCCGGACCCCCGGTGGCGGTCGATGCAGGCGAGGCGGACGATGTCCCGATCCGGATCAGGCTGGATGCTGCCGCCGTTAACCGCCAGCTTCGCCGTCGATTTGGCGGTGCGGGCGCTGTTTTCGATCACGTCGATCACGTTGACCAGCGTCTCTGTTCCCGTGCTTCGGCTCGGCAGCAGAAAGTCGCCGGGCACAAGCGCCCGCGCCAGATTCATCGATTGGCGGGCCCGCTCGGGATACCGGTATGCCGGAAACCGGCCGATGATCTCCCCGTTTTCATAGACCACACGTCCATCCGCAATGACGGTCGAAGGCTCCATGCGCTGCAGATCGTCGATCAGCAGAATGTCCGCGCATTTTCCCGGGGCAATGCCGCCAAGATCCCCTTCCAGCTTGAAATAACGCGCCGTATTAATCGTCCCCATCTGAATGGCGGTAACCGGCGATACGCCTTCTTCGATGGCCCGGCGCACCACATGATTCATGTGGCCTTTTTCAACCAGGGTTTGCGGATAAGCGTCGTCCGTCACGAGCAGGATATTATCCGTGCCCACATGATCTTCAGTCACGACCTTGATGACTTCCTTAACATCCTGCCAGGCGGAGCCTTCGCGGATCATAAGGTACATTCCCAAGCGGAGCTTGAGAAGTCCCTGCTCTCTGGTTACCGTTTCATGGTCGGAGGTCACTCCCGAAGCGATATATGCCTGAAGCATCGGCTCGTCATCGCTGGGAAAATGGCCGGTGACGGTTTTACCGGCTTTTATCGTGGCGGCGATTTCACCGTGCATTTTGGGATCGCCGTAAACGACGCCGGGGAAGTTCATGACTTCTCCGAGACCTTCTACGCCCTCCCAGGTCATGCCGCTTTCAATGTCGTCCACATTCAGCGCCGCACCGGCGTCTTCCAGATCGTCGGTGGCCGGAACGCAGGACGGGTAGGTGGTGTACACCTTAAGCGGCAGCCCGCGCCCCTCCTCGTGCATCCAGCGCACGCCTTCGTTTCCGAATACATTGGCGATTTCATGCGGATCCATAAATACGCCGGTCGTGCCTTTGGCGAGCGCTGCTTTGGCAAACTCGGTTACCGACAGCATGGTGCTTTCCACATGCATGTGACCGTCGAGCAGCCCTGGGGCAATGTATCTGCCGGAAGCGTCGATGACGGTCGTTTCGTCGCCGATGGCCCTACCGACATCCCCGACAAAAGCAATCCGCCCCTGGGTCACGGCGACGTCCATATGCGGCAGCAGTTCGCCGGTGTACACGTTGACCAACGTACCGTTTTTGACGACCAGGTCAGCCTTTTTTGCCCCGGTTGCAACCTCGGCCAGGGCCCGGCTGACTTCGTATAGTTTTTTTCTCCCCGTATGGTTCATCTCAAACTCGCTCCTTTACATCCGAATATTAGTACTATGATAACAAAACAAGACATACTTTGGGGAGTTTTTGCGAAGATAATCCGGCTGTTGTTTCAACGGTACCTTTACAAGCCTGAATCCGTGTGCTATACACTAATTAGCCAGCTAATTAAATGGAGGTGGAATTTGCCTATGTCGAATCACGAAATTCGTGAACAACTGCTTCGGGTAGCTGCCCAGATCCGCCGAAACAACGCCGAAATGCTGCGGTCCGTAGATCTATACGTCGGGCAGGATCAACTGCTGTGCCAGCTTTGGAAAGAGGATGGGGTAACCCAGTCTCAGCTGTCTGAAAGACTTGGTTGTGAACCGCCGACGGTCACGAATATGATCAACAAACTGGAGAGCAGAGGCATCGTATCCCGCAAGCGCGATGAAGCGGATGGCCGGGTATCTAAAGTGTATGTGACTCCGGAGGGACGGAGTCTGCTTGAGCCCGTCGGGGAAATCTGGAGACGGCAGACGGAAAAACTGCTTGAGGGGCTTTCGTCCGAAGAGGTTTCCGTTATGGAAAAATTGCTGCAGCGAATGGAGAAAAACCTTTCCTGAGCTTTTTTTTCATCCTAATAGTTAGCTGGCTAATCAAATCCGTTAAGGAGTTGATAGGTGTTGAGTAACTCGAATATTCGTGTGGGCATAATCGGAGGTTCCGTCAACAACGGATGGGCGAAAGGGACGCATGTTCCGGCTGTGAAGCAGCTTCCTGGGCCGGAGCTTTCGGGAAGACAGATAAAGCGGCCTCAAGTCCATTGAATTCAGGACGGAGGCCGCTTTGTTCTTGGCATAGTTTAGAGACAGTTGTTTGTTCCGTCTCCAAAAACCCTCTATCGGATTTATGAAATTGCCCCTGTCGGACCGATTTTCTCGATGACTTTGTCGATCAGGCCGTATTCTTTTGCCTCGGCGGCGCTCATGAAATTATCGCGATCGGTATCTTTTTCGATTTGTTCAAACGATTTGCCGGTGCGTTCCGATAAAATTTGATTCAGCTTGTCGCGCATTTTCAGGATGCGGCGCGCGCGGATTTCGATATCCGTGGCTTGACCTTCGGCTCCGCCCAATGGCTGGTGAATCATAATCTCGCTATTTGGCAGCGCGTAACGCTTACCCGGTGCTCCGGCATTCAGCAGGAACGCGCCCATGGAAGCGGCCAGGCCCACGCAGATGGTGGAAACATCGGATTTGATGAACTGCATCGTATCGTAAATCGCCATGCCGGCCGTGATCGATCCGCCGGGGCTGTTGATGTATAGTGAAATGTCTTTCGTAGGGTCTTCGGCATCCAGGAACAGCATCTGAGCGATGATGGAGTTGGCGACAACGTCATTGACTTGGGAACCCAGGAAAATGATCCGGTCTTTGAGAAGTCTCGAGTAAATGTCGTAAGCCCGCTCGCCGCGGTTACTTTGTTCTACAACCATAGGAATATAACTCACTGATAAAACCTCCTTAGATTCCATAAGTATATTTTGGACCTGCTCAATCGGTTCGGTCAATTTCATAATTGACGGAAACAGGCGGGAATAACCCCATCATAAACAATTTGCGCGAGAAAGTCAAAGAAAGTCAAACTCAGGATATAAAAAAAGCCGGATCACTTGATTCCAGGCGTTTGTTCGATGCTGCAAATGAAATTATATGGCGCGCCCGCGAGGAATCGAACCTCGATCTCAGGCTCCGGAGGCCTACGTCATATCCATTGGACCACGGGCGCAAAGTAAATTAGCGTAACAAAAATGATTATATGTCATGAGGGGAAATAATGCAAGTGGAAGTTATTTACTTTGCTTCGGCATTGCGTACGGCGAATCTTTGAGGAATGTCCATGTGATAGTTTGGGAGGCAAAATGACGATCCAACTATGGTGTTCAACTGTGATGAACTAACTGTAATGAACTGAACTAACGACGATGACCCAACGATGATGAACTAACTATGATGAACTAACTATGATGAACTAACTATGATGAACCAAACATATGGTGGGTTTCGGCTCCTGACGCTGTGAACTATGGTGAGCAAAACGCTGCAACTAAATGCATTGGCAAGGGGGATGCTTCCCCTGTATGAGACTCTGCGAGACTATGCCTAGTCTTGAGCTAATTAAAAAGGCTAACGGACTGAGGATACGTTATTTTGGCGGAATCGCACCGAAAAAAATTCTAACGGACTCAAATGCGCTTATTTGCCGGAAAACCCCCACAGCGCCGACTCAGACCCCCAATTAACGTCACCTGAGTCCGTTAGCGCGAAAATAGTTAAGAAAACGAGCGAATAGCGTCTACTGGGTTCGTTAGAAGGGCAAGTTACTCTTTGAGGAACAATGCAGAGAATCGCAAAAGACATCATGCGGCTCAACGCTGCAAAGAGCATCGCAAAGAACACCATGCGATGCAGCGCGATGCCGTACCCGTAGACGCTGTACTCAAAAGCTAAGAAGCACAGGTGAACAAAGTGTATGCATCGGCGTAAACTGCTGCGAGACTCGCAGTAAACTGAAGCCTGAGTTAACCGCAAGGCCACGCTTCTGTTGGCCTTGTAAGCTTGAGTCTTTCGCAGTAAACGGCAGCCGAACCAAATGAAACTTTTACGTAAGCCACAGCGTTAGCCGCGGCGTGAGCCTTGGTCCAAACGGCGGCATGAGCATCGACGAGAATCGTGGTGTGAAATTTGATGTGACCGCGAAGTGAGTCCGGTGTAAACTGTGCAGCAATCTGCATTGTATCAGTATAGTGATTTGTATTATGATTCTAAAGTAACTTTAATCTACAGAAATTCGCAGCGCGGTTGACAGTATGAAGCGTTTGAGTATGGTAATAAACATGGGAATGAGCTGAAGGATGCGTAAAACGATGCGTTTGTAATGTACAAGCGGAGCGTGAGCGCACGAAAAAAAGCATTGCCATGAAAACGCTTCTATGGTAATTTAATAAACATAAAAACGTTTTTATCGCAAAGGACGAACTGTTATGACCAAGGTAACCATCAAAGACGTTGCCAGAGAAGCCGGAGTTTCGATTTCCACGGTTTCCAATGCGCTCAACGATGTTGACGTATTGAATCCGGAGACGAAAGCGCATGTGCTTCAGGTTGCTAGGCGTTTGAATTACACACCGAATTTGAACGGCAAGCTTCTGAAATCGGGCAAGACGAAAATGCTGGGCTTTTTTACCACAAGCGTGTCGGGGCCTTATTTCTATATTCTGGTTGAATCGATGGCAAGGGAATGCGACCGGATGGGGTACGGACTGAACGTTTTCGTGACCAAGGATAAGCAAGTCATTATGAGCAATATTTTGGGGCGCCGCGTGGACGGTGTCATTATATACGAAGAGCTGAAGATCGACGAAAACGATATCGGCGCCATGGAGAAAGATAAAATCAAGGCGGTGTTTCTCGACCGTGTTTTCCAGGGCGAATCGATGGGGAGTGTCATTTTTGATTCTCGTGTAGCGGGGTACGAAGCGGCCAAATACTTGATCAGCCTGGGCCATAAAAAAATCGCCTATATTTCCGGCGTAAGCACGATGTTCGACAGCGAGGAACGGAAGGCGGGATACCGGGCCGCACTTGAGGAGTATCAAATTCCGTTCGACGAATCGCTGGTGCTGCAGGGTTATTTTGAGGAAGAGGGCACTTACAACGCGGTGAAATCCTTTTTGAAAATGTCTCCCGAAAAAGTGCCGACCGCTTTCCTGGCGGGGAACGACCTTAGCGCGATCGGTTGTATCCGGGCTCTAAAATCGGAAGGTTTCGAGGTTCCAACCGACATCAGCGTAATGGGCTTTGACGATATCGATATCGCCAAATATTTTTCACCGCCTCTGACAACGGTGCGAAACCAGATCGCGAGGCAAGGAATTCTGGTTATCGACCATTTGGTGAACATGATCCAAAAGAAAGAAAAAGGCAAAGTTCAAAAATTGGCTGGAGAGCTGGTCGTAAGGGGCTCGAGTCAAGTAAGGATGGATAGGAATGATTCTGTCTGAACGACAGGTCATTCCCGGTCCTTAGCATATACAGATACATAAAAGGGGGATTTTTTTGCAAAAAAATAAAAACGTTTTTACGAAAATGGTCGTTTTTTCGGAAAGTTTTTAGAAAGTGCATAGAGAGGAGCGAAAACATGGCGAAATTATCCGCGCCATCCGAAAATGCGTTAACCCCAAGTATTTCAAGCACTAAGAAGCCTATGGGCCAAAGAATCAAAGAGTTTGTCATCGACTTCGGCAGACAATGGGAGCTTCAATCCATGATTTTGCCTGGAATCGTTTTTATGATTATTTTTAGCTACATACCGATTTACGGGTTAACGATCGCATTCAAAAATTACACCGTTATCGATACGCTCAGCTCTGCTCCTTGGGTAGGTCTGGATAACTTCAAAATCATCATGTCCGACAAATATTTTTGGGACTCCGTGATAAACACCCTGGGGATCAGCTTTTTGAAATTGCTTATCGGGTTCGTGATTCCGATTATTCTGGCGATCATGATCTACGAATTGAATATGGGGCGCTTCAAAAAGATCGTTCAAACCGTTTCTTATTTGCCTCACTTTTTGTCCTGGATCGTTCTCGGCGGGATGCTGATTACCTGGTTCTCTACGACCGGACTGTTCAATCAGCTGCTGCTGGATTTGGGACTGATTTCGAAGGCGCAGAACATTTTACTGGATCCGGGGAAATATTGGTGGATCGCGACTTTTGCCGATATTTGGAAAGAAGCCGGCTGGGGCACGATTTTGTATCTGGCGATCATGTCCAAAATCGATCCGACGTATTACGAAGCGGCGAAAATCGACGGCGCAAGCCGGATCAGACAAATCTGGAATATTACGCTTCCTAACATGAAGATGATTATAAGTTTAAATTTGATCCTAACTGTAAGCGGTTTACTCGGCTCCAACCTGGATCAGGCGCTGGTCTTGATGAATTCGCAAAACCGCGAAAGAGCGGAGGTCATCAACTCCTATGTGTATCGTATGGGGATGACTCAAGGGGACTTCTCTTACGCAACGGCCGTTGGTTTGGGCGTTTCTATCGTATCCGTCATTCTGCTCGTTGCGGCCAACAAAGCAACCAGCAAATTAAACGATAACCAATCGGTGCTATAGAAGGGGGCATTTAAGTGAACCGGAAGGTCGTTAAGGGAGATCTCGACAGCCGCATTTTTGATACGGTGAATGTTATCTTGCTATTGATTTGCACCATCATTATCGTGATTCCGCTTTGGAACGTCATTATTTCGTCCTTCAGCTCGGGCAAATCGCTCGCGGCGGGCGGCTCTATATTTTGGCCGGGAGAGTTTTCGCTGGAAAATTACCAGGCCGTGTTCCGGGATTCAAGCATTTGGCAGTCTTTCATTATTTCCGTAACCAAAACCGTTCTTGGTGTATTAACGCACGTCTTTTTCTGCGCGATGATCGGGTACGGCCTCAGTAAGCAGCATGTTCGGGGCCGCAAGCTGTATGTGACGATGGGCGTTATCACCATGTTTTTCTCGGGCGGGATGATTCCGACTTATTTGCTCATTAAATCGCTGGGACTTTTGAACAGCTTCTGGGTTTATATTATTCCGGCTCTATTGAGCTACTATGATGTCGTTATTCTCATGAATTTCTTCAGAAACGTACCGGATTCTCTGGAGGAGTCGGCCAAAATCGACGGCGCCGGCGACTGGAAAGTTTTCCTGAGAATCTTCATTCCGCTATCCATGCCGGCCATGGCGACCATCGCGCTGTTCAACGGCGTCGGCCAATGGAACGATTTTATGACCACCAAGCTGTATGTGACCAACCAGGCCCTGTATCCGCTGCAAATGAAGCTGTACGAAATCATCGTTCAGTCGCAAACGCAGGCGATGCAGAACATCGGGGGCTCGGTCGTCATCGAAACGACCACACGAGGGGTTCAACTCGCAACAATTGTCATTACAACCCTGCCGATTGTTGTGATGTATCCAATACTTCAAAGGTACTTTATCTCGGGCATGATGCTGGGGGCGGTGAAAGAGTAAAGAACACTTTGAAATGAAGCGTCAAGCGCAATTATGAAATCGATTTCATTTTAAAAGGGGAGGTTAACAAAATGAACAAAAGATTCGCAAAGAAAGGACTCACATTTTGTGCTGCTCTCATGGCGGCGATCCTGGCCATTACCGTAACGGGCTGCGGTGGCTCAGGGGGGAACTCCGCCAGCGGGAAAGCCGGCGACTTGCCTTCGATTTCGGACCGTTACACGCCGGATCCGGAGACGGCGGCTTGGAAGCTGGATAAGAAGGAAGAAACCACCGATCTGACCTGGTACGTGAACGCCGACTGGTGGAACGCCGATTTTGGCAATGACGTCGTAACGAAGAAAATCAAAGAGGATCTGAACATCAACATCAAGTTCATTAAAGGCGACGACACGAAGTTGAATACGTTTTTCGCCGGCGGGGATATGCCTGACCTAATCACGATTTTCGACGCGAACTCCCCAATCGTGCAAAAAGCCCCTAACTGGGCGCTGCCGCTTAATGATCTTGCCGAGAAATACGATCCCTATTTCAATAAAGTAGCCGCCAAGGACACCATGAACTGGTTCCAATTGAAGGACGGCAAGACTTACGGCTATCCGGACTACTCGAATACTCAGGCCGATTATGACAGCGGCAACATTCCGGCGAAAACGGCGTTCATCATCCGTAAAGACGTGTACGAAGCGCTCGGCAGTCCGAAAATCGGCACTCCTGACGAATTCAAAAGCGTTATGGAGCAAATCAAAACCAAGTTCCCTGAGCTGATTCCGTTTGGCTTCAACTCGATCGGAACGGGCACCGGTTCTTTGGGCGATGTGCTGCAGGATTTCCTCGGCGTACCGCTGGAAGACGAAAACGGCGGGTTCTACAACCGCAACCTGGACGATGATTATTTGACTTGGCTGAAAACACTGAACGCCGTTTACAGAAGCGGAGACATCAGCGACGACAGCTTCGCCGACGACGGTCCGGCATTTGAAGAAAAAGTGAAATCCGGCAAGTACGCTACGATGCTTCTTGACGGAACGCCGCAGCAAGGCGGCAACCTGCAAATCTTCATGAGCGGAAACCCAGGCAAAGAGTATATTGCCATCGACGGGCCGCAAAGCACGGTCGGGAACCAGCCGACCTTGAACCAATCCGGGATCACGGGCTGGATGATCAGCTACATTACGAAGAAATGCAAAGATCCGGCCAAAGCGATCCAAGCATTCACCTATTTGCTGAGTGAAGAAGGTCAAATGCTGATCAACTACGGTATTGAAGGACAAACGTATAAAGTCAACAGCGACGGCACCGTTGAATTCCTGCCTGAAGCCAAAGACTTGAAAACGAACAATCCGGATAAATTCAAAAAAGATTACCGCATGGGCGAGTTCATCTTCTTCGGGCATGACCGCGATAAAGCCAAGAGCAGCGACGCGTTCCCGGACAGCATCAAACAAATGCAGGAATGGGGCAAAGGTAAGCTGAAACCGCACTTTATCCTTGAAAATATCAACCCTGACGCAGGCACTCCGGAAGCGCGTTCCCTGACCGCCATCAACACGCAATGGAACACGTCGATGGTCAGCTTGATCCGCGCGAAGAGCGACGACGAATTCAACAGCACTTTGGAAGCCTACAAATCGTTCCTGAAAGACAACAATTGGGATGCGATCGTGAAGATCCGTACCGATAAAATGAAACAAAACAAAGAGAAATTGGGCATTCAATAAGCACCGACCAAGACGGAGTGGAGGGAGACACATGCTTAAGCTTTTCATCTATGAATCCAGCGGGGAGCAAGAACTGTTCGTCAGCAAGACGCCTCAGCAGCTCGCGCCGGCCGAGGCCGGGATGGCGGCTGCCGAGATCGTCATTGACGACAGCCAAGCTTACCAGGAAATCGACGGGTTCGGCGCGTCGTTTACCGATTCAAGCGCATACCTGATCCATCAGGTCTTGGATTCCGGGCAAAGAGCCGATCTGATGAAAAAATTGTTCGATTCGGAAAACGGCATCGGATTGTCCGTGCTGCGAAACCCGATGGGCGCTTCGGATTATGCCAGAACAATCTACAGCTATGACGATGTTCCGGAAGGGGATGCCGACCCGGAATTGGCCCGGTTTTCGATCGCTCATGACGAGCAGGATATCGTCCCGCTGCTGCAGGAGGCGCTCGGAATCAATCCCGACATCAAGCTCATGGCTTCGCCGTGGAGTGCGCCGGGCTGGATGAAGACGAGCGGATCGATGATCGGCGGGGAGCTGAAAAAGGAATACTACCCGGTTTATGCGGAGTATTTTGTCCGTTACGTTCAAGCCTTCGCGAAAAAAGGCCTGCCGATTTACGCCGTTACGCCGCAAAACGAACCGCTCTATGTACCCGGCCACTATCCGGGTATGCAGATGCTGCCGGAAGCGGCTGCGGATTTCATCAAAAACCACTTAAAGCCCAGCTTTGTACGGGCGGAAATTCCGGCGAAAATCCTGTGTTACGACCATAACTGGGACCGGCCGGACTATCCGCATACGGTGTTCGAGCAAGCGGGCGACGCCGTGGACGGAGTGGCCTGGCACTGGTACGGCGGCGAACCTTCCGCGCAAGGCGCGGTAAAAACGGCTTTCCCGGCGAAGGAAGTTCATTTCAGCGAAGGGTCGGGCGGAGAATGGATTCCCGCTTTTGAACCGGCCTTCTCCAATGTCATGCGCCAGGGCATCGAAATTATGCGGAACCATAGCAAATCGTTGGTGCTCTGGAACATGGCGCTCGATGAGAAAAACGGACCGACGGTGCCGGGTTTTGGCAAAAGCACCTGTCGCGGGATCGTGACGGTCAATCAGGAAACGGGCGAACTTACGTACACCCTGGACTACTACGCGCTGGCACATTTCAGCAAGCTCGTCCGTCCGAAAGCGGTGCGTATCGCGTCCTCTTCGAATCCCGAAGGCGTCCGTTCGGTCGCCTTCAAGAATACGGACGGCTCCATTGCGGTCGTGCTGTTCAACGACAGCGAGTCGGCGGGGAACGTGTCGCTGCGGCTCAAGGATACGGAGGAGGTCCTCAGCTTCCGGCTCGGATCGAAACACGCCGTCTCCGTTTTAATCAAAGAATAGGACTTTGTTAGTATAATATCCGATCCGGTTCATTTTTCGATATTGGCTTTGCTTTGATTAAAGACGCCGAAAGGCGTCTTTTTTAATGTTTTCTTAATTGAAATCGGTTAATAGGTCAACATGGAGGAGGACTAACCTTGACGGAGTACTGAAATGCCTGCAATGATGCAGGCTTTTCTTATCCTGGGAGCTCAAAACTTCAGAATACCTGCGAATATACAGTTATTTTTCTTTTTTTCGGCTCCGATTGGGGGAAAGCAGAAGAATAACTGTATTATTGCAGTTTCTTTGGATCAATGAGAGCGAAGTGCGAAAAAGACTGCATTTTTGCAGGCAATTTTATGCAGGTATTTTAAAGTCTGCCGCGTCTCTGAAAATCTAGCTGGAGGCAGCCGAGGTTTCATTGCCGATTCAAAGCGAGTAATCGTACATGCAAACGCACATACAATCCCACGTGCAAACGCACCTGCAATTGTCATGCTATCGCACGTTCAATCGTGCCTGTAATCATCGTGTCAAACGTGAATTTTTTCTCAATCTCTCACATGAAATGTGAAATTTAGCGGTGTGGCGCGGCTTTCTTTGATGCGAGGGTATAAGAGCCCGGAAGAATGAGAATTATACGGACGTCAGGCTTGCAACAGCCACAAAAATTGGTTAAAATATCAGTGGGACTTAAAAAGTTAACCCGGGACATTTTAAGGCCAAGGAGAAGGAGAGAGAAGACGAAGCTTGCAGGAGTGGAAAGTATGCGCAGGATTTTAGAGATTCAAAAGCAGCTTCTTCCTGATCTCATGGAAATTCTCAAAAAAAGGTACACCATACTTCATCAGATCATGTTATCTGACGTGATTGGCCGCAGAACTCTGGCAACTTCACTGGACATGACGGAACGTGTGTTGCGTGCCGAAACGGATCTCCTGAAGGCTCAAGGCCTGATTGAAATCGAGAATATAGGCATGAGAATCAGTGATGCGGGCAAAAAACTGCTGGAGACCATGGAGCCGGTGGTGAAAGAGATCTTCGGCTTGGCCAATTTGGAAGAAAAGATCCGTCAAGCTTACGGGCTGAGCAAGGTCGTAGTGGTGCCCGGAGATTGCGAAACCTCCCCGGTTGCCAAGCGGGAGCTTGGACGTGCGGGAGCGAGAGCGCTCCTCGGAGCCATGAACCCCGACGACGTGGTTGCGGTCACCGGAGGAACGACGCTGGCCGAGGTTGCGGATCAACTTAATCCGACGTCAAATGTATCGATGAAGCAGAGCTGGTTCGTGCCGGCACGGGGCGGCTTGGGTGAAAGCCTGGAAATTCAGGCGAATACCATTGCTTCCGGAATGGCGAAGAAGGTCGGAGCGGGCTACCGCCTGTTGCATGTACCCGATTTGCTGGGTAAAGAAGCTTATGAGTCGCTTGTCCATGATCCGAATATCCACGACATCGTGGATATGATCCGCCAGGCCCGAATCGTGATTCACGGGATCGGGGACGCAATGGAAATGGCGCGCCGACGCAAGCTGGAACCGACTATGGTTGCGGAATTGCAGAGAGATGGCGCACTCGCGGAGTCATTTGGTTATTATTTTAATGCCGATGGCGTCGTCGTCCACAAAATGCTCACCTTGGGTCTGCGTCTCGAAGACATCAAGAGAACCGACATCGTGATCGGGATCGCGGGCGGCAAGAGCAAAGCCAAAGCCATTCATGCGGTGCTTAGGTTCGGGCATGAGGACATCCTCGTTACCGATGAAGCCGCAGCCGAAGAAATCGTCGGCAATTTGGATTAGGCGATCGCAGCAGCAGAACATTTTTAAGATTCAGTACCGTTTACTCATGACGGGCTTACTTGGCTTGTCTTGAATAATAAAAAAACAAACACTGGGAGGATCTATCAATGAGTGTAAAAGTAGGTATTAACGGTTTTGGACGTATTGGACGCCTGGCTTTCCGTCGTATTCAAAACGTGGAAGGCATCGAAGTAGTAGCAATCAATGACCTGACAGATGCTAAAATGTTGGCTCATTTGTTGAAATATGATACGACTCAAGGCCGCTTCGACGGCGAAGTTGAAGTTCATGACGGCTTCTTCAAAGTTAACGGCAAAGAAGTTAAAGTTCTGGCTAACCGCAATCCTGAAGAATTGCCTTGGGGCGAACTTGGCGTTGACATCGTTCTGGAATGCACAGGCTTCTTCACAACGAAAGAAAAAGCCGAGCTTCACCTTAAAGGCGGCGCTAAGAAAGTTGTTATCTCCGCTCCAGCTACTGGCGACATGAAAACTGTTGTTTACAATGTTAACCATGAAATCCTTGACGGTTCCGAAACCGTAATCTCCGGCGCATCTTGCACAACGAACTGCCTGGCTCCTATGGCTAAAACTCTGCAAGACAAATTCGGCATCGTTGAAGGCTTGATGACTACAATCCATGCTTACACCGGCGACCAAAACACTTTGGATGCTCCTCATGCTAAAGGCGACTTCCGTCGTGCTCGCGCAGCAGCAGCAAACATCGTTCCTAACACTACTGGCGCAGCAAAAGCAATCGGCCTGGTTATCCCTGAACTGAAAGGCAAACTCGACGGCGCAGCTCAACGCGTTCCAGTACCAACCGGTTCCCTGACTGAGCTCGTAACTGTTCTTGAAAAAACCGTTACGGTTGACGAAGTTAACGCCGCTATGAAAGCCGCTTCCGATCCGCAAACTTTCGGTTACACCGAAGACGAAATCGTATCTTCCGATGTCGTAGGCATTACTTTCGGTTCCCTGTTCGACGCAACTCAAACCAAAGTGATGACCGTTGGCGACAAACAACTCGTTAAAACCGTTGCTTGGTACGACAACGAAATGTCCTACACTGCACAACTTGTGCGCTCTTTGGAATACTTCGCGAAAAAATCCAAGTAATCGCTTGGCCAATCAGATATAAACCCAAAGAGGAGCGACCTTCGAGGAACTCCTCTTTGGTTCTTGTATTACGACATTCACACACACCCATATAGAGATATAGATATAAACGCTTAGGAGAGAAATCAAGAATCACAGCCGTATCCGCGCCGTAATCCCGAAAGAGTCAGGGAATGCGCATGCGCATACCTTTAGGAGGAACGTTGGAGATGAACAAAAAAAGTGTACGTGATGTGGAAGTAACCGGCAAACGCGTATTTGTCCGCGTTGACTTCAATGTACCGATGCAAGACGGCAAAATTACCGATGACACCCGGATTCGCGAAACGCTGCCAACGATCAAATATTTGATCGAACATGGCGCGAAAGTGATTTTGGCGAGCCACTTGGGACGTCCAAAAGGCGAAGTCAACGAATCCATGCGTTTAACGCAAGCCGCAGAACGTCTGGGCGAACTGCTGGGCAAACCGGTAGCTAAAGCCGATGAAGCTGTGGGCGAAGCAGCAAAAGCAAAAGTAGCCGCTCTGAACAACGGCGACGTGCTCGTGCTTGAAAACGTACGTTTTTACCCTGGCGAAGAAAAGAACGATCCGGAACTCGCAAAACAATTTGCCGAACTGGCCGATCTGTTCGTGAACGACGCTTTTGGCGCAGCTCACCGTGCGCATGCTTCGACGGAAGGCATCGCTCATTATTTGCCTGCCGTATCCGGCCTTTTGATGGAAAAAGAACTGTCCGTTCTCGGCAAGGCTTTGTCGAACCCGGACCGTCCTTTCACCGCAATCATCGGCGGATCCAAAGTAAAAGACAAAATCGACGTTATCGACAACCTGTTGAACATCGCCGACAACGTTCTGATCGGCGGCGGACTGGCCTATACCTTCTTCAAAGCGCAAGGGTATGAAATCGGCAATTCGCTGCTCGACGACACGAAACTCGAAGCTTCCCTGGGCTTTATCGAAAAAGCGAAAAAACTCGGCAAAAACTTCGTGCTTCCTGTAGACATCATCGTTGCCGACGCTTTTAGCGAAGATGCAAACGTTAAAGCGGTTGACATCGACAGCATTCCGGAAGGCTGGCAAGGCCTTGATATCGGACCGAAGTCCCGCGCTCTTTATGCCGACATCATCAAAAATTCCAAACTGGTTGTTTGGAACGGACCGATGGGCGTATTTGAAATGGACAAATTCGCGGACGGTACTAAAGAAGTCGCTCAAGCTTGCGCAACTACCTCCGGTTACACAATCATCGGCGGCGGCGACTCCGCTGCGGCTGCTGAGAAGTTCAACCTGGCTTCCGAAATGAATCATATCTCCACGGGCGGCGGCGCTTCGCTGGAATTCATGGAAGGCAAGGCTCTTCCAGGCGTTGTAGCATTGAATGACAAGTAAAATTATTAAATTGAAAGTTTAAAAAGTCGGGTTTTCAGCACCGAGTTGACAGCATGATTTACATCGTGATCAAAAGATGACTTTTTGAACTACCTCTAAGAAATAAAGGAGTGTGCTCCATGAGAACACCGATCATTGCAGGGAACTGGAAGATGTTCAAAACCGTTCCCGAAGCAAAAGCTTTCTTCGAAGCGGTTAAAGGCAAAGCAGAGGTTGCAGGCGTTGAGAGCGTGATTTGCGCTCCGTTCACCAACCTTCCGGCTTTGGTCGAAGCTGCCAAAGGCACATCGATCAAAATCGGCGCGCAAAACCTGCACTTTGAAGACGAAGGAGCATTCACCGGCGAAATCAGCGGGGGGATGCTGAAAGAACTTGGCGTCGACTATGTCATCATCGGTCATTCCGAACGCCGCGCTTATTTTGGCGAAACCGACGAAATCGTAAACAAGAAAGTTCATGCCGCGTTCAAACATGGTCTGACTCCAATCCCTTGCGTAGGCGAGAAATTGGAAGAACGTGAAGCCGGTCAAACGAAAGACGTCGTCAAAGTGCAAACTGAAGCCGCTCTGAAAGGTTTGTCCGCAGAGCAAGCCGCTCAGGTCGTTATCGCTTACGAACCAATTTGGGCGATCGGCACCGGCAAGTCCTCCACTTCGCAAGATGCGAATGAAGTCATCAGCTACATCCGCAGCCTGGTAACAGGATTGTACGGCGCAGACGTAGCCGGCAAAGTCCGCATCCAATACGGCGGCAGCGTGAAACCGGAAAACGTTCAAGAATACATGGGACAAAGCGACATCGACGGCGCGCTCGTCGGAGGCGCAAGCCTTCAACCGGCTTCTTACATCCAATTGGTTGAGGGGGCAAAGTAAGATGAGTACTCCAAGACCAGTTGCTTTGATCATCATGGACGGTTTCGGACTCCGGAACACAGTGGAAGGGAATGCGGTCGCGCAAGCGAACAAACCCAACTATGACCGTTATCTGAAAGAGTATCCGAACACGACGCTGCTTGCTTCCGGTGAAGCCGTAGGTCTGCCGGACGGACAAATGGGCAACTCTGAAGTTGGGCACTTGAACATCGGCGCCGGCCGGGTCGTATACCAAGACCTTACCCGCATTACCAAATCGATTCGCGAAGGCGACTTTTTCGATAACGAAACGCTCGTAGGCGCGGTTCGCAGCGCAAAATCGAAAGGCAAAAAGCTGCATCTGTACGGCTTGTTGTCCGATGGCGGCGTACACAGCCACATCAACCACCTGTTCGCGATGCTGGATCTTGCGAAAAAAGAAGGCATGAATGACGTTTACATCCACGCATTCCTGGATGGACGCGACGTGGCTCCCGATAGCGCAAGAGGATTCCTAGAGCAGCTGATCGACAAGATCGAAGAAGTTGGCGTAGGCAAAATCGCTACGGTTCAAGGCCGCTACTATGCGATGGACCGCGACAAACGCTGGGAACGCGTAGAGAAATCCTACCGTGCGATGGTGTATGGAGAGGGACCCAAATATACCGATCCGATCCAAGCCGTATCCGAATCCTACGAAAAATCGGTATTTGACGAATTCGTCATGCCGACCGTCATCGTAGACGGACATGATCAACCGGTTGGACTTGTGGAATCCGGCGATTCCGTCGTGTTCCTGAACTTCCGTCCGGACCGCGCGATTCAGCTGTCCAACGTGTTCACGAACAAGGACTTCCAAGGCTTCGACCGCGGACCTAAATTCCCGACTGACTTGTACTTCGTTTGCTTGACGTTGTTTGCCGAATCGGTGGACGGTTATGTCGCTTACAAACCGAAAAACCTGGACAACACATTTGGCGAAGTGCTGGTTCAAAATAACAAGAAACAACTCCGTATTGCGGAAACCGAAAAATATCCGCACGTAACGTTCTTCTTCAGCGGCGGCCGCGACGTTCAGCTTCCGGGCGAAAAACGCGTGCTGATCAACTCGCCGAAGGTTGCTACTTATGATCTACAGCCTGAAATGAGCGCTTATGAAGTAGCCGAGGCTTGTGTGAAGGAAATCGAATCGGATGAATTTGACGCGATTATCCTGAACTTCGCGAACCCTGATATGGTTGGCCACTCCGGTCTGCTGGAGCCAACGATCAAAGCGGTTGAAGTTACCGACGAAGTCGTAGGCAAAGTGGTTAACGCCGTAACGGCCAAAGGCGGGGTTGTCGTGATCCTGGCCGACCACGGAAATGCGGATATGGTCTTCGACGAAGAAGGTCGTCCGATTACTTCCCATACGACGAACCCGGTTCCGTTCATCGTAACCGACGAGAATGTAGTGCTGCGCGACAGCGGTGTTCTTGCCGACGTGGCTCCAACGCTCCTCGATCTGATGGGACTGCCAAAACCGTCGGAAATGACCGGTACTTCGATGATCGCCAGCCGCAAGTAAGGAAGTTAGGCGTAAGGCACAGTAACAAGCAACACCAAACATAGGCTTCAAAACATTAAAATAGAGCTCGAAAAGGAGAATTTACCAAATGACTATTATTTCTGACGTATACGCTCGCGAAGTCCTCGACTCCCGCGGTAATCCAACAGTTGAAGTTGAAGTTTATCTGGAATCCGGCGCAATCGGCCGCGCTATCGTTCCTTCCGGCGCATCCACAGGTATTCACGAAGCCGTTGAGCTTCGTGATGACGACAAGTCCCGTTACTTGGGCAAAGGGGTTCTGAAAGCCGTTGAGAACGTCAACGAAATCATCGCTCCTGAAGTGATCGGCATGGACGCACTGGACCAACTCGGCATCGACAAAATGATGATCGCTTTGGACGGTACTCCTAACAAAGGCAAACTCGGCGCTAACGCAATTCTTGCTGTTTCGATGGCTGTAGCCCGCGCAGCGGCTGACGCTTTGGACCTGCCGCTGTACGTTTACCTCGGCGGATTCAACGCGAAACAACTTCCAGTTCCGATGATGAACATCGTTAACGGCGGCGCACATGCCGACAACAACGTTGACGTACAAGAATTCATGATCCTGCCAGTAGGCGCTCCTAGCTTCAAAGAAGCGCTCCGCACGGGCGCTGAAATTTTCCACAACCTGAAATCCGTACTGAAAGCTAAAGGCTTGAACACAGCTGTTGGCGACGAAGGCGGTTTTGCTCCTAACTTCACTTCCAACGAAGACGCATTGTCCTCGATCATGGAAGCTATTACGAAAGCCGGTTACAAACCAGGCGTTGACGTATTCCTCGGTATGGACGTAGCTTCCACTGAGTTCTACAAAGACGGCAAATACCATCTGGAAGGCGAAGGCAAATCCTTCACTTCCGCTGAATTCGTTGACCTGCTCGCTTCTTGGGTAGACAAATATCCGATCATCACGATCGAAGACGGCTGCTCCGAAGACGACTGGGAAGGTTGGAAATTGCTCACTGACAAACTGGGTAACAAGATCCAACTCGTTGGCGACGATCTGTTCGTAACCAACACCGAACGTCTGGAAAGAGGGATCAACGAAGGTATCGGTAACTCCATCTTGATCAAAGTAAACCAAATCGGTACGTTGACTGAAACTTTTGACGCTATCGAAATGGCAAAACGCGCTGGTTACACAGCTGTTGTCTCCCACCGTTCCGGTGAATCCGAAGACAGCACGATCGCCGATATCGCGGTTGCTACGAATGCCGGCCAAATCAAAACCGGTGCTCCTTCCCGTACGGACCGTATCGCGAAATACAACCAATTGCTTCGTATCGAAGACCAATTGGGTGAACTGGCTCAATACAACGGCTTGAAATCCTTCTACAACCTGAAACACTAAGATTTCACAGCTATACCGAAACAATAAGCTGCAGCTGCAAAAAGACCCGTCCGAGAAATCGGTGCGGGTCTTTTTTATGTGGCTGTGAATGTGGATAATTGGACGGCGGGTCGCGAAGGGCTTAAGTGGCGGAAGGACCGGAGATATGGTGGGGCCTGGGGGAACGCTCCTTTCAGGGCTTCTTCAAACCGGAAGTGTTCGTCGAAAACCGGGCGGTCAACGGCAACTAAATAGGGGCAAAAAGTACCGCTATTTCCGAAAATGAAGGGGGATCTGGCAAAATAGAGGTACGAAATGGCGTTATATCCGGGAGAAGGCTCCGAAACGGTCGATTATCGAAGAAGAAAACTGGAATAGCGGTAAAAAAGGTCCCTAATTTGAGATCAGGCTCGAAATTGACTCAAATCGCGGTAAAATATATCCCTATTTTTGTCGGATTGAAGCTGGGTCATCTGCAGAACCTGATGACAAAAGAAACATTAGACTGTAACCTCCCTAAATGGCGAGGAACCCTTGGTCTGTGTGTCAGGAAGGAAGTTTGTTCATGGCCTTGAGCACTTCTTGCTTCAGTTTTGCAATTGGCCCATCCTCTTCCGAGGCTTATCGTTAGCGCACATTGACAGAGGGATGCAGATTCATATATAGTGTACGTAAACGTTTACGCAAGCCATGAGTTGAAAGTGTTAATCTTGAACGTCGAACCGAAAGAGAAGGAAGAATCGCCCATGAGCTCAACCATCAAAGACGTTGCCAAGGCGGCCAAGGTATCGGTGGCTACCGTTTCGCGCGTCCTGAACAATTTGCCCGGCTATTCCGAGGATACGAAGCGGAAGGTGATGACCGCTGTTGAAGAACTTGGATACCAGCCGAATGCAATTGCGCGCGGACTTATCAACAAACGGACGCAGACGATCGGCGTGCTTTTTCCCAGCGTGTCCAGTTCTTTTTCCTCTGCGATTCTGCACGGGCTGGAGGAAGTGGCGCATGAACGGAACTACAGCGTAGTGGTCTGCAATACGGCTGAGGATGGCAAACGGACAATGAAGTATTTGCAGATGCTGCGGGAGAAGCAGGTGGACGGGATTATTTTTTCCAGCGGCGTGCTGGAGCCGGAATATTACGAAGCGCTGCAAGCGATGGAGACGCCCGTCGTGCTGGTGGCAACCCGTTCCGATTTTGAGCGGATTCCGTTCGTGAAGGTGGATGACCTGCAGGCGTCCTATGACGCGGTAAAATACTTGATCGACCGGGGGCATCGCCATATTGCGATGATCGGGGGATCGGAAAACGATCCGATTGCGGGCAAGCCGAGAATCGAAGGCTACAAGCGGGCCCTGGCCGATCACGGCCTCCCGATTAGGGAGGAGCTCGTGCTGGACGGCCGCTTCAATTTTGAAGGCGGATGCCGGGCAACGGAGCGACTGCTGGATGAAGCGCCGGAGGTCACGGCGGTTTTTGCCGCCGGAGACGAAATGGCGATTGCCGTCATTTCGGCCGCCGCCGCGCGAGGAGTCAGTGTGCCGGAGCAACTGTCCGTCATCGGCTACGACAACCTGAAGCTGGCCGAGATGAGCAATCCTCCGCTGACCACGGTCGCACAGCCGCTGGAGGACATGGGCAGGCTCGCTTTGCTGAAGCTGATCGCCATGCTGCACCAAGACGGGGCGGTCGCCGGCGAGTTGGTTCCGCACCGGATTATCGAACGGAGGACGGTCAAAAGGCTGCGCTGAAAGGCGCAGCCACGCTGACGGCAAGGAGCGAAGCTGATTGCACAAAGCCACGCTGATGGTACAAAGAGCCATGCTGACGAGAGCCACGCCGAGGGTACAAAGCCACGCTGACGGGCACAGAGCCACGTTAAGGCTGGAGGACGATGTCAGCCTCGTGTAGCAAACAATATAGCGTTCAAGCCGTCAACAAACAGTCTGGCTCTCATCATGCTGACAGCACAGCCTGTCCTCCAGGCCGCCAGCAAACGAATTCGCGTTGAAGTCGAGTCAGAGAGCCAAGCCGATGGACTTCGGCATAGATCCAACGTAAACGTTTACGCAAATCGAAAATCGGGTAAATCATTTTAAGTTCGGGCCATATTAATCATACATTCATTGACTCTAGGGGAGGAAGAAACTCGAATGGACAAAAAATGGTGGAAAGAAAGCGTCGTTTATCAAATTTATCCACGGAGTTTTATGGACAGCAACGGAGACGGGATCGGCGATTTGCGAGGGATTATCTCCAAGCTGGATTATTTGAGGACGCTGGGGGTCGATGTCGTGTGGCTGTGCCCGGTGTACGAGTCGCCTAATGACGACAACGGCTACGATATCAGTAATTATCAGAGCATCATGCAAGAGTTCGGAACTTTGGAGGATTGGGAGAATTTACTGAACGGCCTCCATGAGCGTGGGATGAAGCTCATCATGGATCTGGTCGTCAATCACAGCTCGGAT
Source organism: Paenibacillus terrisolis (assembly GCF_056171975.1). Lineage (NCBI taxonomy): Bacteria > Bacillati > Bacillota > Bacilli > Caryophanales > Paenibacillaceae > Paenibacillus > Paenibacillus terrisolis. The sequence goes on from NZ_JBKFGG010000020.1 coordinate 24,472, forward strand.
GAGCACCACTGGTTCGTGGAATCCCGGAAGTCCAAGGACAATCCATACCGCGATTACTACATCTGGCGCCCGGGGAAGGACGGGGAAGCGCCGAACGATTGGGGATCTTTTTTCAGCGGATCGGTTTGGCAGTATGATGAACGGACCGATGAATATTTTCTGCACCTTTTCTCCAAAAAGCAGCCCGACATGAACTGGGAGAATCCGAAGGTCCGCCGGGAAGTATATGATATGATGACCTGGTGGCTCGACAAAGGCATCGACGGCTTCCGGATGGACGTGATCAACGTAATCTCCAAGGTGCCCGGACTTCCCGACTCGACGGACGGAAATGGGGGCGGCGGCGAGCACTACATAAACGGACCTCGCGTGCATGAGTTTTTGCAGGAAATGAACCGGGAAGTCTTGTCAAAATACGATATTATGACGGTCGGAGAAACCATCGGCGTGAGCCCGGAAGATGCGGTCGAATTTGCTGGCGCGGACCGTGGAGAGTTGAATATGGTGTTCCAATTCGAGCTGATGGGCATCGATTCCGGCCCGAGCGGCAGCAAATGGGATATTCAGCCCTGGAAGCTGACCGAGTTCAAACGGATCATGAGCAAATGGCAGACTGAGCTCCACGGCAAGGCGTGGAACAGCATTTATTTGAACAATCACGACCAGCCGCGGCTGCTGTCCAGATTCGGCCATGACGGAGAGCATCATCGCGTTTCCGGGAAAATGCTCGCCACCTTGCTCCATACACTGCAAGGCACCCCGTATATTTACCAAGGGGAAGAGATCGGGATGACAAACGTCCGCTTTGCTTCCATCGATGACTACCGGGATATCGAAACGCTGAATATGTACCGGGAATACACGGAGCAAGGGCATGGCGAAGCCGAGATCATGAACTCCATCTACATTAAGGGCAGAGACAATGCCAGAACGCCGATGCAGTGGAACGGCCATCAGCCGAACGCGGGCTTTACGACAGGCAATCCATGGCTGGCCGTTAATCCGAATTATCCGGAAATCAATGTGGAGGACGCCCTGACTGACGAGGACTCGATTTTCCATTACTATCAAAAGCTGATCCGGCTCCGCAAACAGCACGGAATCATCGTATATGGCGATTACAAGCTTCTGAACGAGAACGACGAGCAGGTATACGCGTATCTACGGACCTTGGGAGAGGAACGCCTGCTGGTTATTTTGAATTTCTATGGCGAGACTGCCCGGTTCGAGCTTGATGAAGGCGTCCGGTTCAGTGAGCATGAACTGTTGATCGGCAATTATGAGGTGCCGGTGGATGCGGATATCCGCGACATCGCCTTGCGTCCGTACGAAGCGCGGGTCTACCTCTTGCGATAAAATTAGAGGGAGGCACGGAATTTACCATCAATGGAACTGAAGAAGAGCCTGTTCTAAACCGGTTGTTATTCGGAACAGGCTGTGGTACAATGATAATGCTGTTTTTGTATCTATATGTTCTATTGCTTGGAATAGATTTAAGGATTTCCCACTTAGGAGGTGGATTGAATGGATATCTTTTTGAAAGTATTGCTCGTTATTTTCTCTATCGGTTTGATTGCGGTCGTATTGCTGCAGAAAGGGAAGAGCGCGGGTCTTTCCGGTGCCATCTCCGGGGGTGCGGAACATCTTTTCGGCAAAACCAAAGCGCGCGGCATGGAGCTTGTTCTGGAACGGGTTACCATTGGCATGGCGGTTGGATTCTTCGTACTGTCCATCATCGTCGCGGTCGTACTCGAATAGCCTAATACTTAAATGAAGCCCTCGTTTCCAATTGGAGACGGGGGCTTTTTTCATGGCTTATTTTGGCGGAAAGCCTTGAGAAACGGATGTGGAGCACCAAATTCGTGTATACTAGACTATATGATGAAGAGAGGAAGTTCATGGAAACAGGAGTGTAAAAAATTGCTAAATTGCTAAAATACGTACCGGCAAAAAGGACAAGCCGGGTCTGGGGTGAAACCATTTGAGTTTGATTACCGAAGCGGGGCTGCTGGCTTTTATGCGGGAAACCGCCTATAAACCAATGACGTACCAAGAGCTCGAGGAGCATTTCGGCATTGATGATGCCGCCGATTTCAAGGATTTTCTGAAGCTGCTGAACCGACTGGAGCAGGAAGGACAAATTATTCTGACGCGAACGCTAAGATACGGCGTACCGGAACGGATGGATCTGGTCCGCGGACGGCTTCAGGCACACGCCAAGGGATTCGCGTTCCTGATTCCGGAGGATAAGGAACATCCGGACGTTTACATTCATGCTAACGATCTCAAGAGCGCGATGAACGGGGATATCGTATTTGTCCGCGTCAGCTCCAAAAGCGCGGGAGGCGGCAAGCTGGAAGGGGAGGTCGTGCGGATCGTCAACCGGGCTGTGACCCAAGTGGTTGGCGTATTCCAGAATCATGAGACGTACGGATTTGTGGCGCCGGATGACAAACGGATTAATCGGGATATTTTTATACCGAAGGAAGCTTTTGGAGGTGCCGCCCACGGGGAGAAGGTTGTCGCTCGGATCGTGGAGTATCCGGAGGGGCGGGCCGCCGCGGTAGGCGAAGTCATTGAAATTCTGGGACATAAGGACGACCCGGGCGTCGATATTTTATCCATCATTCGCAAGCATCAGTTGCCGGAGGCTTTTCCGGAAGAGGTCATGGCAGAAGCGCTCGAAGCGCCTGAAGTTATCGAAGAGGCGGAGATTGCCCGGCAGGGGCGGCGCGATTTACGCAATAAAGTGATCGTCACGATCGACGGCGAGGACGCCAAGGATCTGGATGACGCGGTGCATGTGGAGCAAATGCCGAATGGCAATATACGGCTTGGCGTGCATATCGCCGATGTCGGGTACTATGTCCGCGAGAAGTCGAAGCTCGACCAGGAGGCTTATAACCGCGGGTGCTCCGTTTATTTGGTCGACCGGGTTATTCCGATGCTGCCGCACCGGCTGTCCAACGGGATTTGCTCGCTGAATCCGAAGGTAGACCGCTTTACGCTTTCCTGCGAAATGGAATTCAACGAACAGATGAAGGTCGTGAAGCACGATATTTTTACCAGCGTGATTCGGACCAAGGAGCGTATGACGTATACCAATGTGCGGAAAATTTTGCAGGAGGAAGATCCCGAGGTCACGGAACGTTATGCCGATTTGGTGGATACGTTTAAGCTGATGCGCGAGTTGGCTCTGAGGCTGCGTGGAAATCGGATGCGGCGCGGAGCGGTCGATTTTGATTTCCAGGAATCGAAGGTCATCGTGGACGAAAACGGCAAGCCGGTCGATATCGTGAAGCGCGAGCGGTCGATTGCCGAGCAGATCATCGAAGAGTTCATGCTGGCGGCGAATGAGACGGTGGCGGAGCATTTTCACTGGCTTAAGGTCCCGTTTATTTACCGGATTCACGAGGATCCCGATCAGGAAAAGCTGATGAATTTCATGGCTTTTGTCGCGAACTTTGGCTATGCGGTAAAGGGCGGCAAGGGCAACAAAGTACATCCGCGCGCGCTGCAGACGCTGCTTGAGGATATTCAGGGCACCAAGGAGCAGACAGTCATCAGCACAATGATGCTGCGTTCGATGAAGCAGGCGAAATACGACGCGGAGAGCACCGGGCATTTCGGACTGGCTGCGGAGTTTTACACGCATTTCACGTCGCCGATCCGGCGTTATCCCGATTTGGTCATTCACCGGGTGATCCGCGAGGTGATCGAGGGGGGCGGGGCGCTGAGTGAAGCGCGGCAGGAGTATCTGGCCAGCCGGATGCAGGAAATCGCTCAGCAGTCGTCCGAGCGGGAACGGGTCGCCGTTGAGGCGGAACGCGATACGGAGCAGCTCAAAAAAGCGGAATTCATGCTCGATAAAGTCGGCGAGGAGTTCCCCGGCATCATCAGCAGCGTAACGAGCTTTGGCATGTTCATTGAGCTCGACAATACGGTGGAGGGCCTGATCCGGCTCAGCGCGATGACGGACGATTACTACCATTTCCACGAGCAGCATATGGCGCTGATCGGCGAGCGGACGTCGAAAATCTACCGTATCGGCGACGAGGTCAAAATCCGCGTGGCCCGCGTGAACATGGACGACCATACGATCGATTTTGAGATGGTCGATATGAAGCCGCGGCAGCGTGGAGACGCCGGGTTGTTCGGCGGAGGCGGCCGCGGAGGACGCGGCGCCGGCGAGGGCGGTCGTGGCGGTGCCGGCGGCGGGCGCAAGTCCGGCGGCAAGGGCGGCTGGGCCGCGGCAGCCGGTGGTAAAGGCGCCGGCAAAGGCGTGGCCAAAGCCGGGAAGCACGGCAAGCACGCCGGCGGTAAAGGCGGTGGAAAGCCGGGCGGGCACGGCGGCAAGGGCAAGAGCAAGGGCGGCGCGGACGCCGTTGGCATTAGTATTGGAGGCGGCGTGCCTGGAGACGTCGCCGGGTATGGCGCCGGCGCGGGCGATGCCGCGAACGACGGGGCGCGCGGGCGCGAAGGTGGCGGTGCTGGCGCGCCGGCAAGCTTTGGCTTCGGCTCCGGCAAGGGAGGCTACGCCTCCGGGACGGTGGCCGTCGCCCGCGATGCCGGTGGCGGGTACCGCACCGGCGAAGGCGGGGGCTCGCGGCGGAAGAAGACGTCCGCGAGCGGGGTTTTCGTCGGCGGCCGCGGGAGCGCCGACGGGGACGCGCCGCCGCCATCCGCCCGCAAAAAGCGGGGCGGCGGCAAGGGCAAGAGCGGCGGCGGGACCGCCACCGCCGCGTTTGTCCGCAAGAAGAAAAAATAAGCGAAAAAGGTATGGTCCGCTTCTGCGGGGGCCATACCTTTTTTTCGTAATGTGACGCTTCTTTGCGGTGAGGCTCATAGCCGAAGGGCTGAAGCACGAAGGCCTGGGGCTCTAATAGCCGAAACTCCAGAACCAGGAAAGCCTGAAGCTTTGAAGCTCCAAGGGCCGGAAGCCCGGACACTGGAAGCTCGGAACCCCTCGAACCCTAAAAGCCTGATACTTCAAAGTTCCAAAAGCTCGAACCCCGGAGCCAACGCCACATCATGCCAACGACTGATGTTGTATTTCATACAACAATTGTGCGTGGATCAGAAGCTGTATAAGGAATTGTTGCACTATGTACAACATTTTTAGCTGCATCGGTGGTTTTAAGCTAATTTCGCATCAAAATGATGCACTTTGTACAACATTATGGTCAGCAACTACCCAGAATGGACAAAATTGTTGTATATTATGCAACATTTACTCGTGTGGACGTCAGGCTGATCCTAATTAGTTTGAGTGAGCGCCCAGTTAATCATATTTATGCCACGAGTGAGAGTAAGCCCCATGTTGATTGCAATTTTGCGCCAGTAAACCTCATTGATCGAATTTTGTTCGATTGGCCATCAGATTGATCCTAATTAGCTTCCAGTAAGCGCAAGGGTGATCGCATTTTTTTCGAGTGCGCCTCAGTTTGATAGCAATCTTGCTCGAGTAAGCATCAGTTCGATCCTAATTTGTTTGAGTGAAGCTAGATTGATCGCATTTTTGCACGAGTGAGCGTTAAGTCGATCCCAATTTGTTCGAGTAGCATTAGGCAGACCCCTAATTTGTTCCTGTGAGCGCCAGGCTGATCGTATTTCTGCACGAATGAGTATCAAGTCAATCCCAATTTGTTTAGGTAATTTGTTTAAGTAATAGGCGGGGTAATCCCAATTAACTCACGTACGCGAAGTTTTGGTCCACCGGATATCTCAGTTGCTCGCCGCTACTCTTTCTGAAGCCGCGCCGGGGCCTTCCAGCTGGGCCAGGCGTTTGAGCAGCTTTTTCAGCATGACCGAGGCTTTGACCCGGAGCGGGAGGGTGTCGTTTACGCGAACATCGTAGGCTCCGGCGATGATGGTCTGCTTCAGCTCCGCCACGGTGTCGCAGGGAGCGTGGAGCTCGTTGAACACGCTGCCGTATTGCAGGCATTGGTGGGTATCGCTGCCGCCGGTCACCCGCTTGCCGAGCTCGGCGGCAAAACGCTCCACGTCGGCGCGGTTGGCGTCGATGCTGTATTCGTACATGTCCTTGGCGTTAAGGTCAAAAGCGTCGAGACGCCGAAGCTGCGCCCGGTCCAAATGGTGGAGCGGGGTCGATTCGCGGAAAGGATGCGCGCCGATTTTTAGCAGCGGGTAGTTCTCGGCCAAATTCATCAACTCGGCGAAGGGGATGAAGGAGCCTTTTTCCGTGTACTCCTCCAGCTCCCGTCGGACATCCAAAATATGCTCTTTGCGTCCGATCAGCAGAATATGGCCGGTTTCGCTAACGTCCACCTCCATGCCGGGAAAAATGCGGAGACGGCCGACTTCGTAATACTCCCCATTGTATGGGAACATCCGGTCCAGGTTTTCATAGACGTCCGCAAAGTTGCGCGTATTGAAATGTTCGGTTAATGCGAGGGCATCCAGGCCGTTCGTCACGGCTTCCGCGATCATTTCTTCGTAATAGGCCGGCGAGAAATCGGTGGCCTTGGATAACTTGGCATGGGTATGCAGGTCGATTCGCATGAAAACAACTCCTTGGTTAGCGTTATAGTTAAGGCTTGCCCCGGTACCGGCAGTTGGGCCAATAGGCAGAGACCGGCGGGCAGTGAGCCATATATTCGTTTGATTCACAGCTTTCAGCAAGGCGTTACAGTCCGGTCCTATTTTCAGCCCCACCAGAACAAGGCAGCAACGTAAATGGCCGATCCGCTCAAAAAGAGAAAATCGCGCCGCTGCAGCTTAAGATGCGACAGCTTGAGCTTTTTGGAAGCGGGATGGTTCATGCCGTAGGAAAAGCCGCGCGTTTCAAGCGCCTCCACGGTGGTGCGGGAACGTTTGGCCGTAGCCAGCATCAATGGGAAAAAAGCGTACACGAGCAGCTTCAAATAATACGCGCCAAGCCGCCAATACAAAATTCCGCGCCGTTCCGGCGCTTTGCCGCGCAGCCGGTAGGACAGCAGCACGTTGCGGAATTCCTCGAACAGCACCGGTAAAATACGGTACCCGTACGACAAACTGAATGAAAACGCCGCGGGCATGCCAAGCGCCAAAAGACCGTCGCTGATTTTTTCCGGGTCCATGCCCGAGAAAACGGTGATGCTGGCCAGCGACACGACCGAGAGTTTAAGCGTGAGCTTGAGCAGGGGAAGGGCCGAGGAGATATCGCCGCCAAAAAACAGCGAGATCATAAACAGCCAACCCACCTGTCCAATCAGACCGAGGCATAGCACGAAAATGATGAAAGGTGTCACCCGGGACAGCACGGTCGTGACGATCATGAACAGGCACATGCCGGCCAAAATGACGTAGCTGCCGATAAACCAAGGCACTACGGCAAAAAAGAGGTACCAAATCAGCAGTCCCCGCGGATCCAGACGGGATAAGGAGGCGTGGCCGCTGCCGTAAGCCGTGTTCATCAGCTCCAGCTGAATCCGGTCGAGCGAGATTTTGTTAATCCAGTTGCGGACGAGCTGCATGCGGAGGATTCTCCTTTCCGGTGATTATGCAGTGCAGACGGTCTGCCAGTTCGACCGGAGAGCTGCACGGTGGATGGAGTTCAAGAGCGGCGGACAGCTCCATGCTCTGGGTAAGGGCCAGTCCGGCGCGCCGGATGATGTCCGGACTGGCGAATACCTCCGCCGCCGTGCCGTCGGCCAGGACCTCACCTTCGTGCATGACGATCACGCGCGTGGCCCATTGGTTCACGAGCTGCATGTCATGCGTGGCGATGATTACCGTGCGGACATGCCGCTCGAGCTCATCCAGCGTGCCAAGCAGCTCCTGCCGCGTGGCCAGGTCAAGGTTGGCCGTCGGCTCATCGAGCAGCATGACCGCGGGTTGAATCGCCGCCCCGATGGCCAGCGACACGCGGCGCTGCTGTCCGCCGCTGAGCAGACGGGCGTCGCGTTCCTGCAGTTCCTCCAGCCGGAAGCTGTGCAGCATGCTGGCGATGGTTTGCTCGGCGTCAGGATAGCCGCGTCTTCGTAGGCAATAGGCAATTTCTTTCCGTACGCTGTCCTCGATAAACATATCCTCCGGGTTCTGGAAGACAAAAGCAACATTCCGCGACAGCTCTTCAATAGAGGCGCTGCGCGTATCCTGTCCCAGGACGGTGACTAAACCTGACAACGGCCTAACAATTCCGGCGATGAGCTTCAGCAGGGAAGACTTCCCCGCGCCATTATTGCCGACTAACGCGATGCGCTCGCCTTCATATAGGCTGAGGCCGATGCCGTGCAGCACTGTTTGTTCCGCTTTGCGGATGGTGCGGTAGCTTAGAGAAGCGCTGCTGAATGCGATCACAGCCGTGCTGCGGTCGTGGAGCTCCGATTCGCCCTCAGCGGCGGATTGTTCCCCATCCTCAGCATGGGCTAGTTCTCGTTTGTCTGTTATCTCTATGTGTACGGTCGTATCCGTATCGGTATCCGTCGACATCTCCGAGAGGAGCCGGGAAAAGTAAGGAACTGCCGCTTCGGTCGTGATCGGATAGATTGGATAGGTGGAGTGCGCCGAAGCTTCACCGGCCTGCCCGGCGGATCGCATTACTCCGTCAACTTCGTCGACCCCATTTTCGGCGCTCCGCATCACTCCGTCATTCCGGTATCCGATGGATTCCGTCACGGAGCTGCCTCGAACGGCTTCATCCAGCCGTTTCGCCTGCTGCAGGTAAGCAGCCAACTGCGTGACTTCTGGCGGTTGGATGCCCAGCCGTTTCGCCTGCAAGTAAGCAGCCGTCTGCGTAACCTCGGGCGGCTGAATGCCCAGCCGCTCCAGATCCTCCAAGCTGTTTAGCGCGGCCGACACCGGCCGTTTCCACAGCACCCGGCCTTGATCCATTAAGCAAACCTCATGGCAATAGTCGGCGATGAATTCGGTATGATGCTCGATGACGATGATCGTTTTGCCGTGATGCTGATTGAGCTGCCGCAGCACTTCATAGACTTGGCGGGCATGGCTCGGATCGAGCTGGGACACCGGTTCGTCGACGATCAGGATGTCCGGTCCGAGCGAGAGGGCGCCGGCTAAGGCAAGCAGGTGCTTTTGACCGCCGCTGAGCTCCCAAATATAGCGATGCTGCAAAGCCGTAAGCCCGCAAAACTCCAGGGCCTGCAAGGCCCTTTCACGGTAATCGGCCAGCCCGTAGTTGAGCGGCGCAAAACAGGCCTCATCCAGTACGGTGGGCCGCACGAGCTGGTTGTCGAAGTCCTGATATACGTAGCCAACCATGCGCGACAGCTCGGCGACGGTTTTTTGCGCGGCCCAAACGCTGTTGATCCGCACTTCCCCTTCAAAATCGCCGGAGTAATAATGGGGAATAAGTCCGTTGATTAGCTTGCACAGGGTCGATTTGCCGCAGCCGTTGCCGCCGATGACGGCGGTAAAGCTCCCTTTTTCAATCGTCAGGGAAGCCTGGTTCAGCACCGGAAGCTCTGAGCCCGGATAGGTAAAAGTTACGTTCGAGATTTCAACCGCCAGGGTCTGGGATGCGGAGGGTTGGGCTGGCATTTGATCACCGTACCCGGTCTGCTTGTAGGCAACTGTCAGGCTCCCCGAAGGCTTAGGCATACGGCAGATTCTCCGATTCCCCGCTGTTTTGAACGCTGTTCGCCCGTCTCGTCCGCATGACGATCAGAACAATGATGGCGATGACCGCGGCCGCCGCAATGCTCAGCCAGATCGCGCCAGAGCCCAAACGGTCGGCGAGCCCGCTGTCCCATTCGCCGATGTTCCAGTCCGTTTCGGACAACGATTCCGCGCCAAAAGCGATCAGCGCCAGCGCGATGCCGGTCACAACCAGCTTTGGCGTAACGATGCCTGCCGACTCGTACTTGGTGCTTTTTTCACGTGGTTTGATGCCAAGGAGAGGTTCGATTTTTCCGTATAATCGAGGCACAAGATAAAGGGTAGGCAGCAGGGCGAACAGGATGCCGGAAAAGAGCACGTCGTTCAGGAAGCTGGCCCCTTCAACGATCACAACGCTTTGCGCCAGTCCGGGAACGGCTTCAAATTCTTCCACGCCGATCCAAACTTTGCCGATATCGACTAGGCTGCTGCACAGCTGATGGATGATTACGCCCGTAATGGCGGCGGTGCCGACTTGCAGGCGGTTTTGCGGGTTGCTGACCATCCGGCCGGCGACGTACATGGCGAACGAGAAGGTCAGGAATTTTTCCAGTTCGCCCAGGCCGCCGAATTGACCCAGCATGAGCTCGCCGAAAATGACTTCGCCCAGCGCCGCCCCAATCGCCGCATACAGCGGATGGAACAGCATGCAAAGCGTAAGCGGGATAAACGCGAAATACTCGACGGATAATTCGATCGGGCCGATCCGGAACTCGGGGATGAGCTCGGTAAACATGTTGGATAAGCCGTACAGGGACATGGATAACACGAAAATCATCATTTTTTGCGAAGACGTCAGGGTATAGAGGGTCTTGCGGTTCATGAAGGAAAGCCTCCTTAAAATTTGGGATGTGAGAGGTTGTGATTCATGCGCGCAGTTCAAGTGTAGTGGCCGAGTATTAAAGGAAGCGGAGTTGTATGTCAACGGATTGTAATATTTTTTACATAGTGAAAATAGTGTAATAAAATTTACATAACAAATCCCTGCTAGGATGGAGTCAGCATCGCTCAAAAAGACCGAAGGAGTCGAAAAGGATGACGTTAACCCGAAGCAAGGTTTTTTCAAATAAATCGGAGTTCTCCCCGGGCCAGCTGAAAATCGCCGATTTCATCGAGCGGCATCCGGACGAAGTGCTGTTCATGACGGAGCAGGAGGTTGCCGACCGGATCGGAACCAGCATTGCGACCGTATCGCGATTTTGGCGAGCGGCCGGGTACAAGAACGGAAAGGAATTCAGGCTGGAGCTGCGGCTGATCACCGACACCACCCCGGCAAACAAGCTGGAGACGACCATTTCCCGTTTGGATCCGTCCAGTCTGCCGCTGATAATGCTGGAGCAAGCTACCGTGCATTTGCGGGAAACGGCTCAGCAGACGAACCCGCAAGAGCTGAAGCTTGCGGCTTCGCTGATGGCCGGGGCACGCCGGATTTACCTCTATGCCCCAGGACCTTCGACTGCGCTTGGGGAGCTGCTCTTTTACCGCTTGTCCCGCTTCGGCATGTCGGTGCGCATGATGGCGGGAAGCGGTCATGAGCTGCTGGAATCGCTGGCGCATCTGCAGCGGGAGGACGCGGTGCTCGTCTTTAGTTTCACCCGCCTGCTTCCTGAAACCGAGGTGATCCTCGACTGCGTGAAGCGGATCGGCTGTTCGGCGGTCATGATTACCGACCGGGACGAATTCAGGTACGGCGCGCCGGTGGATGCTGCTTTTTACGTCAGTCGTGGCGACATGGGGGAATTTCACTCCATGGTGACGCCGCTGCTGCTGATTGAAGAGATGATTTTGAGCATCGGGCTTTTGAATAAGGATAAGGTGCTCTCCAAGCTGGAATACCTGGGGGATCTGCGGGCGAGGTATGCGGATAAGCTGCCGCGCGGGAAGGCTTGAGCATGGGGAGGCAAGCTTTTGGAAGTTGAGCCTTGGGTACGGATCTTGCGTTTGATTTCAATGGAAAATCGGAGGTATCTGCGTTAACCCGGGGCTTTCATATTGCGTAACGTGAAGCGTGTGGCGCTCGTCGATCGTTGCGAGAAATACACCCTGTAATTTCAAGTTTCGTTGTTTGAGCTGGTTCAGCACCCATTCTTCCTGCAGGCCAAGCTTGTCTAAGAGGTCCTTGTCGATTTTCCCTTCCTTAATGAGAGGATAGGACAGCGACTGCGAGGCCTGCTCCATGACGCTAAGCTTGCCGCTCCCTTCGAGAACGGCGAGATTGACGGTGCTCAGATCAAACACCTGATTTTCTCTCAGCAATTGCAGCAGACTGTCGACGGAATATTGGGCTTTTTTCAAGTTGGCGTGAACGATTTTGCCCTGATGCACAACGACGAGGGGCTCGAGGGTAATCAGCTTGCCGAATCGGCGAAACCGGATGGTGCCGTAGGAGAACAGCTTTTGCAGGACGCCGATCGCGATAATGGCAAACAAAATGGGAATGTGATGCACGTCAGGCTCGGCGATATCGGCCCCTACGACGGAACCAAGCGTCAGTACGACCAGAAAATCGAACACCGGCATTTCGCCGATCGATTTTTGGCCCATGAACAAGGTGACCGCTAGCAGGATGGGGTAGATTGTGACGATGCGAAGCGCCACCAAGCCCAGTGCCGGGAGCATTTCCAAGCAGATTCCGCCTTTCTTGGTCTCATTGGAGAGTTCCTTTTCTGGTTTTCGTTTCACCGGAGCGGGTTATTAAAGATTGCTCGTTTCTATTGTTGATGGAATCAGGAGAAATTATCCATGGCGGAAGCGCCGGATTTCGCCGTCCGCCTTGCTTTTGACCGCCCAAGTTGGTACAATAAATGTCTGGTAAACTGCCCCGTGGGGCTTCTTGAGGAGGATGAACATGGGTAAGAAAAATGATGGCAAAGTGCTTGCGCAGAACAAAAAAGCTTCCCATGATTATTTTATCGAGGATACCTACGAAGCCGGCATGATTTTGACGGGGACGGAGATTAAGTCCGTTCGCAATGCCAGAGTGAACATCGGGGATGCTTTTGCGACGATTCGAAACGGCGAGATTCACATTCACAACATGCACATCAGTCCGTTCGAGCAAGGCAACCGCAGCAATCCGCTTGATCCGACGCGGACACGCAAGCTGCTGATGCACAAGGTGCAGATCAACAAGCTGCTGGGCTTGTCCAAACAAGAAGGCTATTCTATCGTGCCGCTGAAGATCTACATCCGAAACGGCTACGCGAAGCTGCTGCTTGGCCTCGGCAAAGGGAAGAAGCAGTACGACAAGCGCGATACGGCGGCTAAAAAAGACGCTCAGCGCGACATCCAGCGCGCGCTTCGCGAGAAGCAGAAGGTAGCCAGATAAGCTTTCGCCAGAGCTTGGCTGCGGCAGAAGCCGATGGCTTTTTTTCCATCAAGTCCATAAGCATCAGGCTCTTCAAACGTGTTATACTATGTTCTGTAGCAAACGATCCGGCCGCAGCGAAGCGGCATGATGAAACATCGCGGATCGGCCCTTGCTTGACGAACCATCCATCCACAGCACCTTTTTAATTCGGGGGCGTTTATGGATTCGACGGGGGTAGATCGAGCATGGGTAGCGGGTAGTGGGGACGCGTCCGCTTTATCAACGCTAAAGCCAATTAAACGGCAAACAAAACAACAACTTAGCTTTCGCAGCTTAATAACCTGTGAGCTAGCTCTACCCTTGCATCGCCCATGTGCCAGGACTAGGGCCCAACTTTAGTGGGATACGCCGCTTGGTCTCCGCCTGGGGTCAACGGAAGAAGATAATCAGGCTGACCTGAAGGGAATCCGGTGACAGGGAGTCTCTAGGGTGACATCAAATCTGTCACTACACCCGTAGAAACCTATGTGGCGTTGCCTTCGGACAGGGGTTCGACTCCCCTCGCCTCCATATGTTAAATTCACAAAACGAAAAGGAATTTTGCCGCTTAAATAGTGGCAGGTTCCTTTTTGTGTTACCTATACAGAATGATCTTGAATTCGCATCGGATATTGGATTCAAATATACCAATATACCATCAGATGTGTTTTGAAGACGCGTTGACGGTATTTTCCGATTTAGAGAAAGACGAGCTTTATCATTCCGTGATATGGGATTTATAATTCACATGATCCTTTTTTCTCGCTCTTAAAAAATTCACCAGGGGAAGCAGGTATAAATAACATGCTGCTAGAATGCAGCTTGTCGGTGCGGAAACAGTGGCAATTGGCACCGCCCCTGCAATCGACCAAGGGATGAGCGGTGCTACCACTACTGCTGTATCCGCCAACGTGTTGGCTAGCTTCTTTTGGTCTGTAAACGTTTCCTTGCATAGTTGATGGGTTAGCATGATGGTTAGGGTCTGGTTGCAGGCAACCATGCTAGAAAGTATGGATATCACTACCGTACTGCCAAAAGGTGTAAGCCGGTGTGCCAGTCGTGCAATATGCTTTTTCAAATTAACCAGCATTCCGGTTCCGTTAAATATTCCGGAATAGGAGGACGATATACATACGATGGCAGCAACCTTAAGCATGGAGAGGATGCCGCCACCATTCATGATCGGCGCCATCTGCGGGTCTTTGGACTGGTATCCTGTAATTATCGTTTGCAGAAGCTCCGATAGGTCCATATTCTGAACTACCACAGAAATGATGCTACCGGTAACAATGCTGATGATCATCGTACGTTTTACGTTTAGTTTAAACAATGATAAGAGAATGACTAGTGCGGCAGGTAAAACGGTGATCCATCGCAATACGAAATTCTCAGCAAACAAGTGTAATAGATCCAAGCGTGGTGAAACCCCTTGCCCTGCAATCCCAATTAACAAATAGATTACACAGGTCACTGCAAAAGGAATGGCAGAGGTATGAATCATTTTCTTAATGTTCTAGAAAATATTCGTTTTTGTTAGCTCGCTGACTAGAAGCGCACTGGTGGACATGGGAGAGCATCTGTCACCAAAGTAGATACCAGACAGAATGGCCCCCCCTACATAGATGGGATTTTCCCCCATTATATTTCCTATTGTCATGCAAATCACGCCTATCGTCGCCGCTGTTCCAAAGGCTGTACCTGTAAGCACGGACACAAGACAATTAAGCAAGAATGTGATTAGGATAAAGGCAGACGGGACAATCAGTTTTGAAGAAATATAAATAATCATCGGGATCGTTCCTGCCGTGCGCCATACGGCAGTAATAATCCCGATTAGCAAAAAGACAAACAGAATATTTTTAACTGTTCGAATTCCTTCCAGAGACATCTGGACCATCTGGCGGAAGCTATGCTTCTGCAGCATCCCATAAGCGAAAAAGAGAACATACCCAAAAAGTAAAGCATACAGAATCGAACGACCCAACAAAATGCTCAGAAGCAGATCTACTGCGAAAATTCCAAAGACGACTATTTCCATTTAGTATAACCCCTTCTTGTTGATACTTTATATTCGTTGTTAATCCCGCTAGTGATGGCGTTAATGATATTTGAAATCTGTCATTCGATTCCTGAAAGGCTTTTGGTAAGACGTTCGCGTTCGCTTTGTGCATTAGTTTCATTAGCATTTTGGTAGTCACTTAGTTGTTTGGCAAGCATAGGTATAGCTTCTTTACTGAAGATCTTTTCTTTGAGTTTGGCCATTTCATAATTCTCGATATACTCCCGCGCAATTCCGGGTTTTTACATTCTTTTGTCCAATCCCACTTAGGTAGGTGACTATGCGGAATCATTTCTTCTTTTCGTTTCTCATTTACTGTACAGTTTAAACCTTCTCCGATTAATTCAAATAGATTAGGGATGTGTAACAGAACAAGCAACCTTTTTTGTAAAATTTTGTAGAGACAGGAAGGGCAAAAAAGAAGTAAGATATAGGTAAATATTCCTATTTGACCGAGGTGCTTTCATGAAGCTCTCTATATACTTACTTAATGACGATGTGATGGTTTTTAAGCAGAAAATGCAATAGAGGTTTCTGTCCGGAAAGAATCCCTTTATTGAATTGTCAAAATAGGGCAATTAAATTACTCCAACAACTCAAGAGGGTTTACTTAGTGAATGCATGTCCTTTTTTTTAGCGTGAAGATGGAAAGAGAGGTTTCCTTTCCCAGACGGTATAGCACATGTCTAAAAAATATTAGCAATTCGAGAATATCGTTTCTATTTCCGCAGATGAAGAGAAGCCGAGCTTTATGCTTTATGCAGGGGTGTTTTGATATCTTCGGTGCGGACGAAGCGCAAGGAGGATATGAATAACCGTGACAAACAAGCATGCCCTTCTCCGGCTAATGGACAAGTGCAACATATACTTTGAAGATTCGCTTATTTCAAAAGAGCGGATCGTTCAAAAGTACGCCGAGTTTTTTGCCTCATCATTCGATGAACAAACGCATTCATTGTTAGTCGCCCAGCATACAGGGTCGGTTTGTTTTGATGTCGTGTCTTTCCTTATAGCGGCTTTGGGATGTCTAGCTCTGAATGAAACCGATAAGGACGATGTCATCCGCTCTTTTGTTGACGGTCAAATTGTACTTTTATCAGGTGATAAAAGAAAAGAGCGTTACTTTTGGCGCGGATTTGCTAGGCAAGTTAACAGATCTGAATTCGAGGTGTCGGATTTCGATAATGCGGATTACGCCGTGCTTGAACAACCTTCAAGCTCCATAAAGAACTTTGTTCCAAGGAATCGCTGGAACCGTATATCTCCGTATTACGGAACTTCCATCCGTACCGACGGACGCGGAATAAGGAGTGTCAAATCCAACCGCAATGAGTTCATTTCTTTCTTATTTGAGGTTCCCGTTGCATCAATACCGAGCGTCATAGGCGTTTCCACGGTTATCGTAACCGACCGGGAGGTTTTCAAGCGTATTGCTGACGGCGTGCGTGTAGAGTACGGAGATGGCAAATCAATAGGTTTGCTTGATCTTGTCACAGCTTCGTACTATACATCCAATTTGGAAGAACACCAATATGGAGCAAACCCAGCAAAAACCGAGCCAATTCTGAAGATTACGTCCAGAATCTCCACGGCTCGGGATTTGGTGTTGGACAAAAGTGGCAGTAAGACGGTCGGATTTATGGTTGTCGGTACGGATACCGCTGCAAGCGGCAATACAGAACTATCCGATTTACTCGAACGCAAATCGCTGAAATTCTCTATGCTTACCGTATCCGTAGATTCGGATGCCGCACAGGAGATCATAGAATCGCAGGAAGATGCGTCAATATTTGTATGTACGAAGGAGTTTTTGCTACAGCATTCAGAGCTCCCTAAAGTAAAGAATCCCGTAACGACCGAACTTGATTCCCAGATTAAAAACATCGTAAACAATATGGTTTCTCCAAAAACTATAGAAGGTATATGTTCTTGGCAGGAAATCAGAACGATAAAAAATGCTCTGCTTACAATAAAACGTTCCGATATTAGAAGCGAAGAAAAAGACAATTTTATCATTACTGCATATGCACTGATAAATCTTATACATACGGCTGTATTTCCTTTAGAGCGTCTAAACAAAGCGCTAGAAAGCGGCGAATTTGTCTCAAGGGCAACCATGCCTTCAGCAAAGCTCAATGAACTTTGGGTACTCGCAAATAAACCGACAGAGTTGGTTGATCAGTTTCTTATTGTCGCCGATACCATTGACCGCCTGTACCATTCGGTATTGACAACGTGCCCCAAATATGATGTCCTTATGGACTTGCTTGGAAAATATTCCGATAAAAGAATAGCCATAGTCGTTCCGAAAGCGAACCATGCAGACATGCTGAAATCGGATGATTCGATAAACAGAAAATGTACTGTGATCGTAACTGCTAACCGTTTCAACAGCTCGGAGCAATATGATGTTATCATTGTTGCCGGAGATATTTCGGGAACGCACTTCAATCCCCTAAAGTGCCGAGCCGCATCAGATATTCTCGTTTTGCTTTATGAAGGGGAGGAGCGGATTTTCAGGCACAAAAAACGGAAAGCTGATTCTTATGAAAGAAGCATCAACGCCAGACTCAGTTTGGAAATTGACGAGGAGAATAAAGACGAATCCCTTGACGAGTTCGAAATTGATGATGTAGCATCCATCGTTGTCGAAGACACCGACTTAAATCAATATATCAATATGATAACTTCTTATGATGTTTATTCATTTGCGCAAAGAATGTCTGGTTATTCTGGTAATGCTCCTACTTCAGAGGTTTATGCCACAGGTCATTTCCTAAGTGGCGAACAAATATTATTCACCCGCTATTATCAGGCTGTTGTATTTGATGAAGTTGGCGGGACTGTTTCGGAAAAGAATGTGGAGTCTCTTCAGTCTGGCGATATTATAGTGTTTGCCAAACGTGATGATCACACTAGAAACATGGTGGATTATATATACGACCAACTGCAACATACGGGCAGATTTACCGACAAAGTTGTTGCAGCGACAGAGAAAGCCTGGTATTGGAAATTGGCATTGCGTGAATATAAAGATATGCATGGCCTTTCATATAGGGATTTGGCAATAAGGCTCAGTGGCTTAGGATTATCGATTCAAGAGGTTTCCATCAGGCAATGGCTTATTGAAGAGAGCCACATTGTTGGTCCAAGAGATGAAAATACACTGGTGCAGATTGCAAATCTCACGCAAGATCCAATTCTCCTCGAAAATACTCATGCTTACTTTGAGTCATTCGAAGTTGTACGCAAACAGCGAAAAAATATTCTGAAGCTGATTGGGAAAGCGATTGTCGATAAGCTCAGCGGTTTTGTACCGACGGATGATAAGTTACTGGAATTCATTTTTAAGAATGTGGAAAATCTATCTGAAACTCTGCAATTGGAGGATATATCCATTTTAGACAAACAGGTGACTGTTTCGGCTATCTTCACTAACAGACCGATCAATGATATGGAGGTTACTCTATGACTGCCGATGAGATCAGAGAGCAAATGATCGCTGCCCGCGACGAATATATTAATCTGGTAAAAAGGGAATTGTTTGGACCGGGGTCAGAATTTTCCGTTCCCAATGCCGAACACGAACTAATATCCAGTAGCCCCATTTCGCGCTATTCCGTGGGAATCCTTTATCCGCAGGGGAATCAGGTTAATCAGGACAACGACGAGACCGTTCCCCTAACGGGAGACGGCGAAGACGATGCCGATGAAGCGATACAGTATGAATCCAACGAGGGTGGGCAAGTGCCTCCAAGTGAAATGAAAGCTGATAGGTTTGCTGAGAATGATGAGACTGCAGACGAGAATCTCGATGAAGAAGTGAGTTTGTCTTCACAATACATGCCCTCTTCTATGGGGATAACATTTCTCGTGGAAGGTAATACCGATGTTGTCAGAGGTAAGGCTTCATTCGCAACATACAGGAGCGCAAAGATATCGGAATGCGTGATTCCGTTTTACCCAGACAATCCCGACGATTACTCTGTTCCGATACAATTGTCACATAAAATCGTCTATGACAAAGATAATCGGGTGCTTCGTCTTATTGATTCCATTAAGATCAAGGATGTATCTTCCGTTAAGCATGATATTCCCGATAACTTGGTAAACGTCGCATACCGTTTTGCCGATTTCTGCAAAAACGGATTTGTGCGTGAACCGCACGAAATCGGATTTGAGCTGGATTTTTCCGGCGCTGACTACATCGATTCTAACAGAGAACTCGACGGCACTTCTGCGAAAATTACTGCTCTACGGACAAAAGTGCGCGACGGGCTTTGGTCGGTTACGATAATGTTTGTAAATGGCTTGACGGAAATCCCTGCCAAAGACTACCATTGCCTTTTCCAGCCGAAGGTTGAGATTTCATCCGCCGACAACAGTTTTGTTTTCGTGGAGACAAGCCTGTATGCCGATCAGTCGAGTACAGATGAAGAAGAATGCTCGCTTGAATTGCTGTACCGAAACAAAAAGATATACGGAACGGGGCTTGGGGTTGCCGTTGATTGGGAAATCGACGATAGCGGGAACGGTGCTCTCTGGAGCGAATATTTTCCGCAAGCCGAGGTGCCTCAAATGAGCTTTGACTTGCCTCAAAACGATAAAGTTTCGACTGCTCAACTGTCCATGAAATACCTTTCGGATTTGGATGCTTCGGACAAATCACAAAAACTGTCCGCGCTGAAAGGTCTTGTGGGATTGTATGAGGCTTGGGTTAACAATTTGGAAGCAGTGGCAAAGACACTTGATCCGCGCTACAAGTCAGCTGCTACTGCAAATATTGCAGAATGCCGAAAGGCATATGCGAGGATGTATGAGGGCATCTGGACTCTCGAAACAAGCCAACAGGCTTACTCCGCATTTCTGCTTGCCAACCGCGCCATGTTCATGCAGAGAATTCATTTGGGTATGCAAGAGAAAACATCTGGCAAGGAAAGATACCCGGGTGACGAAGAAATTTCTTCTCTTCTGCGTGATATGGACTATTATAAATATGACGACGGTAATGCAATATGGAGACCTTTCCAGATTGCGTTCTTACTAATGGACATTAACTCTATCGTCAAAGACGATTCTCCCGATCGCAATTTGGTGGATTTGATTTGGTTTCCAACGGGTGGCGGCAAGACAGAAGCATATCTCGGATTGACGGCGTTTACAATCTTTTATCGCAGACTGGTCTATCTGTCAGATTCGGAGGGGACTGCTGTCATCATGCGTTATACTCTGCGCTTGCTCGCAGCTCAGCAATTCACAAGAGCCGCCACGCTAATTTGTGCCTGTGAGTGCATACGGAGCGATAAGTCAAAGAAATACCCCGTGTATTCGTTGGGGACAGAATCGATAACAATCGGACTCTGGATCGGCGGTACGCATATTCCAAACAAGAACACGGGGAGCAAAAACAGCGCTAAAGCCCATCTGGATGAATTGATCGGGGCTAACGCAACAAATATCCGTTATGCCTTGGAACGCCACAATAAATTTCAAGTACTCAAATGCCCTTGGTGCGGCACAAAAATGATAAAATCCGTTGTGGACAAACGGCTTGTGGGGAAATGGGGTTATGCGTTGAAAAACAACAAGCATTTTTATCTTCATTGTACACATGAGGATTGCCCCTTTGAAGCACGTCTGCCGATTCAAATCATAGATGAGGAATTGTATGAATCCCCGCCGACTTTGTTATTCGGCACAGTGGATAAGTTTGCAATGATTCCGTGGAACGGCAATGTAGGTGCTTTTTTTGCTGCTGGCCGCAATAGTCGCGCTCCGGAGCTTATCATTCAGGATGAGCTGCATCTGATTTCTGGTGCTCTTGGAACAATTGTCGGTTTATACGAAACCGCCATCGACGCTCTCTGTTCGCAGAAAGGCGTAAAAACAAAAATAATTGCTTCCACGGCAACGATCCGAAGAGCAAAAGAACAGTGTTCTGTACTGTATGACCGTGATGTGGTTCAGTTTCCTGCTCCCGGATTAAGTGCTGAAGATTCATTTTTTGCACGTGAGCGTGAGATTTCACTTGAGAATGGTGTGTTCGGACGAAGGTATGTCGGAATCATGCCATCCGGCAAAACAAAAGCAATGACCGAAATTAGAGCGCTGGCTGGTTTGTTACAAACAGCTTATACCATGAAGCTTCCCGATGCGGTCAAAGACAAATTGTGGACTCTGACGGTGTATTTTAACAGCCTGAAAGATTTGGGCAAAGCTTCAACACTTGTGGATGACGACGTTAAGGACTTTATAGTCCGTATGGCGAATAGAATGTTCCGCTCGAGAAGGCTTATTGTGCAGGCAGATGAGCTTACCAGTCGTATTACAACAACAGGACTCAACGAAACGTTGGATAAACTTGAGAAGCTTGAGTATTCAGCGCAGAACATGGAAAACCATCGTTATGCCTCAAGTGTTCTGCTTGCGACAAACATGATATCGGTTGGAATAGATGTCGCAAGGTTAAACGTGATGCTCATGGTGGGGCAACCGAAATTAACTAGCGAGTACATCCAGGCATCCAGCCGTGTTGGACGTTCTTATCCAGGAACGGTGTTTGTTCAGTATGATGCGACGAAAAGCCGTGACCGCTCGCATTATGAACGTTTCATGCCATATCACGAATCGTTTTATCGATTTGTTGAGCCGACCGGGGCGACTCCGTTTTCTAAACCCGCACGAGACCGTGCCCTTCATGCCGTTCTGACATCAATAATGCGCCATCGCGATCAAGTTGCGTTTGTTAACGATAAAGACGCAATACAGTTTGACGAAGAGTACTATGCCGCCGATGTGCAGGCAATAAAGGAGTTTGTAATAAACCGGGTCAGTAATATCAACAACCGTACAGGCAACGGACTTCGTGACGATATTTTAGAAATCGAGTCTGAGATTGAGGAATTCTTCCATACATGGCAAAGAATTGCGAGTGATTCTCAGACAAAAAAAGCCCCGTTCGGTTTTGGCTATAAGTTTATTGTCGCACCGTTTTCTGGTACTGAGCAGCGTTTATTGAAGCAATTCAACTCTTCGGGGAAAGATAACTCTTTTGAAACGCTGACATCGATGAGAAATGTAGATAACCCGGTTCGTGGGAAAGTCGTAATTTGGGAGGATAAAGAGTAATGGCAGAACAAGTCACGGAAAAAGTGAATCTTAACGAAGTCACTCATTCGGTCAGGGCTTCTCAAGCCGTACTTCAGTACGGCGTCGGGGCAATGGTTGATTTTCCGGATCAGACGCTTATGACCACCGCTCCTGAATACTGGAGCGGAAAAGCCAAAATTGATGATGAGCGGTTTGCTAAAGCTCTAGGTGTTGATTTTTTTGCCGTACCAACTGATATTTCTTACGCCAGATTCCCTGAATGGTATTTTTGCCCCAGATGTCGTAAGTTTCAACCGATTTCAAAATGGCAGGGCGAATATAAACGGAAGGCAAACCAACGCTCTCTGCAAACCGATGCATATATGGTCAAACATATGCATTGTCCGAATTGCTGTCAGGATTTAGTCGTCGCACGTATTGTGACCGTTTGCGAACACGGTCACATCAACGATTTCCCATGGGTTGAATGGGTTCATAAAATCGCCAAAAAGCCTATATGCTCCAACCCGAGGCTCAGCTTCAAAACTGGGGCTTCAGGTACCGAGGGTTTAGAAGGCTTAAGTGTTTCCTGTGAAGAATGCCATGCTTTTGCAACTCTCAAAGGAGCATTTGACAGTGGCAAGTTTGAAGACCTGGATAAGGATGCCGAAGTACCTCAGTTTCGTTGCCGGGGCGGGCATCCGCATAAACACGAAAGAGAAAAGTGCATACTTTATCCCAAAACAGTCCAACGCGGTTCGTCATCCGTGTATTTTCCCGTTGTTTACAGTTCACTAGTAATACCGCCGTATGCTGACAGAATCAATATGAAAATCGTCAACAGTCAAGCCTTTGAGAGAGCTGAAACTACTTTGTCGCAATTGCCCGATATGAAAGATGTTATTATGCAATCTAAGTTTCCAGACTGGATCAAAGAAATTGCCTTAGAAATCGGTGCAAACGAAGCAGATGTTGAAGTAATCCTGCGCAGAAAATGGCTTGAGCAAGGCTCCAACGAAATGGATGCTATGAGCATCCAGTACCGCGCAGAAGAGTATGCTGCTTTAAACGGTGAAATGGGCGCAACAAGCTCATTGGGCGAATTTTCACGTGAAGCTATGCCGATTTCGGATTATAATTTGCCTTACATTAAATCCATTTCACTAATCGATAAGGTTCGTGTGGTGAATGCTCTGATAGGATTTTCACGGCTTAATCCAGTAATCCGTAAAGACGATCCCGGATTTATTCATGTCAAAGAACCGGGGACCAGGTGGTATCCCGCATACGAGGTTCGCGGCGAAGGGATATTTATTGAGTTTGAGCAATCCGAAATTGACCGGTGGATTGAAAGAAATCCGCAAATAACTAATAGAGTAGATCGAATTAACGCCAATTATGCACAGTCTTTTATCGGTCAATCTTATCCGCGCAAGATTACTCCGAAGTTTGTCATGCTTCATACATTGTCGCACCTGCTCATAAAACAACTGAGTTTTGAGTGCGGATATAGCATCGCTTCGTTGAGTGAGCGTATATACTGTGCCGAATCATACGAGGGTAAGCAAATGGCTGGAATATTCATTTACACCGCAAGCGGAGACTCCGAGGGAACATTGGGCGGTCTCGTCAGACAAGGGCTCCCTGATGCATTTCCGCGAGTCTTTAAAAAAGCTATTGCCAGTGCAAAAACATGTTCCAATGATCCCGTATGCATACTCAGTCATGGACAGGGACTTGAATCCCTAAACTTGGCAGCTTGTCATGCTTGCGTCTTGCTTCCCGAAACCTGTTGTGAAGAAAGAAACACATTCTTGGATCGAGGTTTGATTCTCGGAACCCTTAACGAGTACGATTTGGGTTTCTATAAAGATTTTATTCAATAGAAGTAAGAGTTTATGAAGGCTGCGGAATCCTTTAGCCGCTTTTGAAGACGACGGAGGCAACAACGAATGAGATTTAATTTCGAAGCAATTGACATATTTTCAGGTTGTGGCGGGGTTTCGTGCGGCCTGACCTTGGCGGGGTTCAAGGTTAGAGCTGCCGTGGAGATTGAGGATAGTGCTGTCGAGACGTACCTTAGCTATCCACCGCTCTCAAAAGTAACCGTCTTGCGCGGTGTTTCGAACGGCAACATCTGCAATCTGAGCGGCGAAGTTATTCTGAAAGCCGCTGGGATCAAGAAGGACGATATTTACCTGTTCGCGGGTTGCCCACCCTGCCAGAATTTTTCAAGACAGAATCCCGAAAACAAAAACAAGCCTCTTGCTGAGCGAAAGAAGCTGTTGTTCGAGTTTTTGCGGGTTATCGAGGAGATATTGCCGCCGTTCATCCTAATGGAGAACGTGCCGGGTATAAAGACAGAGTACAACAAGGTCATCCTCGACGAGTTTCTTGAGCGCCTGAAAATACAGTATGTGGTCGTAGAAGGCATTCTCAACTCCGCTGATTACGGCGTTCCGCAGATACGCAAGCGGTTTGTGTTGCACGCCGTTCGAAAGGACATTTACGATGAGTTGACGGCGGACAGCTATTCATTTCAACTGCCGAAACCGACGCATGACAAAGCTGCCAAGAACGGGCTCAAGCCTTGGAAGACGGTAAGGGAAGCCATCGGCGATTTACCGTCAATCAAAGCTGGTGAAGCATATCCCGACGACGGTGAAATACACAATCATAAATGTGAAAATTTATCACAGAAAAATATCCAGCGTATGCAGATTATCCGTCAAAACGGAGGGTCTCGGACGGGCTTGCCAGATGATTTAGTTTTGGAGTGCCACAAAAAGAAAGATGAGAATGGAAAGGTGTTCTCAGGGCATAAGGACGTTTATGGAATCATGGACGCAGATAAACCCTCACCGACCATGACGGGAGGATGCCTCCGTTATTCAAAGGGACGATACGGACACTACGAACAGGATAGAGGTATTTCCGTTCGGGAAGCGGCCAGGCTACAAACATTTCCAGACGATTTTATATTTAGTGACTCGCTTACGGCGGCGGCTTTGCAAATCGGCAATGCAGTTCCAATTGATCTTGTGAAGGCAAGCGGGGCTGTAATAAAACAGGCGATGTATATTATAAAGGCGAAGAGGAGTAAGGAGAAAAAACTGGTGGAATCTCATACTAGGAGATGAAGTGTACCTTCGTCAAGCGTATATTAGGCAGATCATGGTTCACGTATCAGCAAACCTTGGAAAAGAAGCCGCTAATCGACATTCTTAAGCATCATAAAATACTCGCTTGATTATTTCATTCGCTGATCTCGCTAAAGGTCTGTCCGATTCAGACGTTCTATTTGGGAAATTGCTCACTCAAGTACTTAACGCGACGGCGAATTGTGGATTTGCTAAGCCACGGTTCGCCTCCATATGCAGCACCAAAAAAGCGACCGATTATGGTCGCTTTTTGCGTTTTCGTATGCGGGCGGTAAAACTGCGTGATTCTGGGAATATGGCGATTCTGAAGATGAGAAAGAAATATTTGATGAACACCATAAGCTAGAGGGGTGTTTTTGCATTTTATGTTTTGGGAATCGTGATGCAATGAGCTTCAATGATCGCAGCCGTTTGTTGACGGTCCAATTGATGATTAACCATATCTACTGTAAAATTCTCTGCTTTCTTTGTATCCATCTTGAAGTGCAGGCCATTATAGCTTAGAAATACAACAAGTGCCGTAAAAGCAGTTCGTTTGTTGGCGTTGTGGAAAGGATGGTTTTGGCCTAGGGATTCGAACAAAGCTGTGGCCTTTTCGAAAATAGTAGGATAAGCATCTTCGCCAAAAGCAGAAGATTGAGGTTGATGGACAGCCGATTCGAGCAATCCAGGTTCTTTAACTCCAATATGTTCACCAGGACTATATCGTTGTATCATGGCTACATTGATTGCTATTACTTCTTGGACGGATAAATAGCGGATGGACGTCATCTGTCTTTAAGTCCTCGAAGCGTTTGATCGTATTCTTCAATGACATCCGTCAAGGTATCCATGAAGTTTGCACTTATTCCTTCAGGTAAGGAGACTTTTGTTGACTTCTTAATAATGATTTCTCCTGTGGCTGTACTAACATCAATGCTAACTGTGTCGCCTTGATCCAGTCCAATTTGCTTCAAAGCATCAGTCATGGTTATACCAAGGCTGTTCCCAAATTTGGTCACTTTCCGTTCCATCTCAACCATCCTGTTCATTAGATTTCCTCCTTCTCATCTTATTCATTTATTATAACAATTATACAGTTGTTACATTGAAATATAAACTATAAAGTTGAAATTTAAACTTTCTAGTTGGTAAATATGAAAAGTGGGCGGAGATATCATTTTGATGAGTAGGATACGCAATTTGGTCTCCGCTTGTCTCTAGCTAAAGAAGAGTAGACAAAAGACCAAATATAGATGTCAGATTGTAGTAGCTCAAATTGTGTTCTTTATTATAGTCGAGATGTCCACATGTTTTTGACTTAGATAAGATCTAGTGTGATAGATAACGCTCCATTCATGTAGAGTGTTATGTGTCGCTCATTGGGCTATAGAGGATCAGAGTCACATTTACCTATCTTTCGAAGCTCAGGCGTAGTTAGCGTCTGAGCTTTTATTTGCCTTTAATACTATCCCCCCAACCCTAGCCTAAAGTCTAGTTTCAGACACCCCCTAAGACGGTTATGTCACGCAAATCAGGCAGGTTATAATGAGTTTATAACTCAGAGCGTGACTTATGAAGCCAAAGGAGTGTTTGAAATTGAAGGCAGTAGAAGCGACGAATATGGCGAGAGCGGGTAAGGTGAGTTGGGTGCTTTTTAACCCCAAAACCTATGCAACGATTCTCTATTTGCTGTTATCTCTCCCGTTGGGGATTATCTATTTAACGCTAGCGGTCACAGGGCTTGTCCTGTCCATTGTATTGACTCCGGTATTTATCGGAATCCCGCTGTTTTTTGGGGTAGCTAAGCTGTTGGCTGGGATTGTGAATTTTGAACAAGGTCTGATTCGGCATATATTGGGGTTGCCGGTCCCGCCTGTTTCGGTTCCAAACCATCCACAGACGGAAGTTGGGCAAAATTGGTTGAGACGAATGGTGAAGGGGTTTGACGGTGGACTGTTCATCAGAAATCTGATGCTTGTACTACTTCGATTTGTCACCGGCATTGTTTTCTTTGCTGTGATGGTAACGGCCATTGCACTGGGACTCGGATTTATTGCTCTTCCCGCCGTGCATATCATTCTGATGAATGAAATGCAGCTGGATATTTTAGAGAATGGCTTGTTTAGTTATTTTCATATCGATTGGACCTATAATCAGCAATATCTGCTGTACGTAGGTGTGGGTCTCGTCCTTTTTTGGATCGCGCTTCGCGTCGTGAATGGACTCATGCAAATTCAGCGTAGAATCATGTATGTGGATGAGTCTTATCAGCCGTCGTCCGCGCCGGTTGAAGCACAATTCCATGCGCCCGTTCAGTCGCAATATGATGAGTACCAAGGGGATCAGCCCATTCAAGAGAAGGCGTGGCTCGCTTAAAGAGAGCTTGGGATACACGGATGAAGAAGACCTTGAGTAGCGACCTGAGCAGGTCGCTTTTTTTGCTCGTTCATACTGAAAATAACTCTATACCGCTGCCTCCTCCCAGCTATACCTGCATTTCCAATCTGTTATATGATGGAAAGGACATTATCTTATTTGTTTATATGTAATCAAAGTTGCAATCTTATTTGTTATTACTTGTAACCTTAACTGTTGTCTTAATTATTCCGGCGGGGAGAGTCGCGATGAAATACGATTGCTTGATTGTGGATGACGAGGAAGTTTTGGCGGAGACGACGAGTGAATATTTCAATATGTTTGATATTAAATCGGACTATGTGACCGGGGCGGAGGCGTGTTTAGCGTTTTTGCGGGAGCATGAGGTTTCGCTCATTTTGCTGGACATTAATTTAGGAGTGACGTCCGGCTTTGATTTGTGTAAAAAGCTTAGGCAAACGACGCAAATTCCGATTTTGTTCATTAGCGCCCGCACGAGCAATGACGATATTTTGATTGCGCTTAATATCGGGGGCGACGATTATATTCAGAAGCCTTATACGCTTAGTGTGCTGCATGCCAAGGTGAAGGCGGTGCTTAAACGCTACAACAGCAACGCGAACGCCACTGCCGACGCGGCTTCAACGCTTGATTTTGGACATGTCTCGATTGATTCGCAATTATGCCGCGTCCGCGTGAATGGCGTGGAGGTTAAGCTGAAGTCGATGGAATTCAAGCTGTTGTCTTATTTGGCAAGCCATAAAAACCGGGTCATCCCGAAAGAGGAGCTGTTTCGTTATGTTTGGGGCGATTCTTTTGCAGGTGACGGCACGTTAAATGTTCATATTCGTCATTTGCGCGAGAAGCTTGAAGAGAAGCCCAATGAACCGCAATATATTAAGACGGTTTGGGGTAAGGGATACATATTGGAGGACGGCCGTCTATGAAGGCTAAAGGACTGCTTGTTATAGCAGCGGCTATATGCGCGGCCGGAATTGTATTCGCTTTGTTGATCAGCAGGATACAGGTAGATACCGATGTGGACGTCGTTGCGGTCAATGAAGTCGTGAAGACGGCCGAGAGCAACTGGGAAAAGATTGAACAAGCCGATTTCGGCGCGACGGAGTTGTCTTTTGCTATCCTTGATAACGCCGGAACGGTTAAGTACGAGACATCGCCGGGTTTGTTCACGACGTTGAATAATGCCGTTAAGCATAACGGTACGGTCATAGACGTCGCTAGAGACGGGCAGACCGTGGGAAAGCTGATCGTCCAAAACGATTACAAGCAGGCTTTTGATTCTATTATTAATCGCCTTGCGCTGACCGTAGGCATCGCTTTTGCCTTACTGGCCGTGCTATGCGGTCTTTATGCGATATGGCTCAATCAAACGGTGTTCAAGCCGTTCAAGCGGATGGAAGGTTTTGCGGCCAATGTAGCCAGGGGCAATCTGGACTTTCCGCTGCCCATGGACCAAAACAATCCGTTTGGCGCTTTTACCGAAAGCTTCGATTTGATGCGCGAGCAATTGGCGGCCGCCCGCCAAAGCGAATACGAGGCCAACCGCAGCAAGAAAGAGCTTGTGGCTAGCCTTAGCCACGATATTAAAACGCCGGTGGCCTCCATTAAGGCCGTCATCGAGCTTATGCTCGTTGGCGATAGGGACGACAAGACCGTAAGGCAGCTGAATAAAATGTATTCGAAAGCGGATCAGATTCATTTGCTCATTACGGATATGTTTAACGCTGCACTCGAGGAAATGACCGAGCTCAAGGTAACGGCCTGCGAGCAGTCGAGCGGCGTGCTGCAGGACATGTTCGACAAAGCCGATTATGACGAGCTTGTTCGATGCGAACCGATTCCGTCTTGTCTTGTGTTGATGGACGAAGCTCGCTTGCAACAGGTTATCGATAATGTCATAAGCAACGCGTATAAATACGCAAAAACGGCTGTCAGGGTGGTGTCTCGTATTAGAGACGGCTTTTTGGAAATCAGCGTCATGGATTACGGCCATGGAGTGAATCCGGATGAGCTGCCGCTGCTGTTCAATAAGTTTTACCGGGGAACGAATGCGGCGGGGCAGAGCGGCACGGGACTTGGACTGTTCATTTCCGGCTATTTAATGCAGAGCATGCAGGGCGAGATGGAGTGCCATAACCGGGAGGACGGTTTTACGGTCGTACTGTGCTTGAAGCTGGCTTTTTAACCGATTTAAGAAACCGTTAAGGAATGCGCAAAGCTTTGCTAAGAACTGATTTCGTATAGTGAAGGTGCGGCATGAACGACGGACGGGTTCGTTTAAGCGCGACAATTTTAAATCGGCGAGGGTGATAGGATGCAAACCGTTTTAGTCAAAACAGAAAAGCTGTGCAAAACCTTTTCCAGCGGCGGACTGCAGCAGCATGTGCTGAAAAATTTGGACATTAGCCTGATGAAGGGCGATTTTACGGTGATTATGGGCAGCTCCGGCTCGGGCAAGTCGACCTTGCTTTATGCCTTGAGCGGTATGGATAAACCCTCATTAGGTACGATTCGTTACGGCGACAATGATATTTCCAAGCTGAACAATGACCAGTTGGCGATCTTCCGAAGAAATCAATGTGGCTTTGTGTTCCAGCAAATTTACTTATTGGACAATATGAGCGTACTGGATAACGTACTTTCCAGCGGGCTGCTCGTCAGCCGCAATAAGCGGGAGATTGCAGCAAGAGCCAAGCAGCTGCTTTCTCAAGTCGGGCTAGATGAAAAGACGTGGAGGAAGTTCCCTTCCCAACTGTCCGGAGGCGAAGCGCAGCGGGCGGGAATCGTAAGAGCGCTTATCAACGATCCGAAAATATTGTTCGCAGACGAGCCGACCGGCGCCCTCAACTCAGCGGCCAGCGACAGCGTGCTTGATGTGTTGTCGGAGACGAATGCGGGCGGACAAAGCATCGTTATGGTTACGCATGATATTAAAACGGCCTTGCGGGGAAATCGGGTGTTGTTCCTGCGCGATGGCGTTATTTACGGAAATCTGCAGCTTGGAATTTACGAAAAGGGACACGGCGCGGAACGGCTTGAAAGGCTTCAAGGCTTTCTGGCCGATATGGGGTGGTAAGATGAGCATCTTTAATCTTGCAAGGGCCAACTTGAGAAAGGGCAAGGGTACAACCGTGTCCTTGTTGCTGTTAATCGCGGCTGCCGCTCTGCTGCTGAATGTCGGCATGACGATCTTTTCCGCCATGAGCACCTTCTATGAACATAAAGTTGAAGAGCTAAGCGATCCCCATGTTATCGTGATTATGAAAAGTGCGGACTACAAGCAAGAAACCGGTGACTTTTTTCAAAGTTATTCCGATGTGAAGAGCTCGGAGATCGAACCCGTTGTTATGATGGACTCGGCTTTTTTCCGGTTCGCGGACAGCGATATGAATCTCTCGCTTGCCGTACTGAATGCCGATGCAAACCGGCAGCTTGCGCCTCTTAAGCTGGTGGAGAAGCTGGATACGGTTCCTGACAGCGAAGCCGCATATTTGCCCTACAGCTTCTACAAGAGCGGGAACTACCGGTTGGGCGATAGCGTGAAGATCACCTATCGGAATACCTCGTACAGCTATCAGGTCGCAGGCTTTTTCGAATCGACAATGCTTGGCACGAGCAATATGGGAGCCATGAAATTGTTTTTGGCCGATCCGGCGTATAAGCAATTGTCCGGCAGCCTGGGTGAGTCGGCAAGCGGAACACTTATGTCTGCGACGCTTAAGGATATGAAGCACTCCACCGCGATGCTGGAGGCTTTCCAGAAGGTATTCCCGCTTTCGGACGAAGGAGAGAATACTTATACGGCAGACATTGAAATCATGAAGCAGGTTAGCGGCTTGACGATTAACATGATTGCGATGATATTGGTTGCCTTTGCCGCCGTCATTGTATTTGTCTCCCTGATCGTAATCAGGTTCCGCGTGAATAATATGATTGAAGACGGTATCGTAAATATCGGCGTACTGAAAGCTCTCGGCTATACGAGCGGACAAATCGCCACGGTTTATGTCTGGCAGTTTGCGTTCATCTCGTTAATAGCCGGCATAGCCGGGGTTGCCTTGTCGTATGTGTTCTTCCCGATGTTCGGCGGCATCATCGCAACGCTGACGGGGCTGCTTTGGGCCCAAGGCCTCAATGTCGTTCTTAATCTGGCCAGCATTCTGTTCGTAGTCATATCCGTTATGGCAGTGGCACTGCTCTCATCGCGGCGCATCCGAAAGCTTCAGCCCGTCACCGCTTTGCGCGGAGGCCTAACAACGCACTCTTTTAAAAAAAATTATTTTCCGTTCGAAGAGGCTAGAGGGGGATTGCAATTTCTCCATGCGTGCAAATCAATGATGGCGAACAACAAGCAGAATGTAATGATTACGTTCATTGTTATCTCGGTGACGTTTGCGTCCATATTTTCCATTGTGTTGTATGACAACGTCGCAAGGGACAACACGGCTTTTGTCCACCTCGTAGGCGCGGAAACTTCGAATGTAGCCGTTCAATCGAAAGACGAAGCCGTCAGCGCCAAGCTGAGAGCGGGAATCGAGCAAATGAACGGTGTACGCAAGACGGCTATTCTGGACTTTATAACGACAAACGTAGACGGTCAAAGCATTTCTACGAATATTTCGGACGATTACAGCAAGCTGGACAATCAGACCGTCTACGAAGGAAGGTTCCCGAAGTACGACAACGAAGTCGCCATTTCATGGGCGGTTGCGAAGCTGCTGGATAAAAACATTGGCGATACGGTAAGCGTTGAAACGGGTGGCGTCTCTAATACTTACTTGGTGACAGGATTAAGCCAGTCCATAAATAACATGGGTCAGGTTATATACTTAACCGTACCCGGCATAAAGCATCTCATTCCGGACTATGCGGGCCTGTTTATTCAGGTTTATTTGGATGGGACCACCAATGCGGAGTTTATGAACGAAGTCAAAAATCAATACGGCGATATGACGGGCGATGTAGTGGATATCGATGCGACGATCGCCAGTCAGAGCTCTATCTATTCTTCCGCCGTATCCGCGGTGATGGTTATCGTTATGCTCATTACCATTATGGTTGTCGTTTTAATTTTGTACATGGTTATCAAAACGGCGCTGCTGAAGCGCAAAAAGGAATTCGGCATATTAAAAGCAACGGGTTATACGACTCTTCAACTGATGAATCAGCTCGCATTCAGCTACGTTCCGATTATGCTGGTTGGAGCTGCAATCGGCGGCGTGCTGGGCTCGCTGTATACAAACTTTATACTGACACTGCTGTTCTCAGGTGCCGGTGTTCACAATGTGCAGTTCAATATCAAAATGCCATTGATCGCCGCGCTCTGCATCTGCATCGTAGTGCTGGCCTATGCCGTATCCATGACCGCAGCTTATCGCATGAAAAATATTACACCGCATGGACTGATTACGGAGTAGTCAGTCGTTAGGCGGAAGGTTGGACAAGCGAATGGTGATTTTGCATAGCCGAGACTTCCCTCCAAGCTTCGGTTCCCCTTGATTCAGGGCGCACAGGTCCGCGTGGGGGGCGGCCTTGTCGGCAGCCCGGTCAGCCGGAGTGAACTCGACACTCAGGATGAGCTGTTCGTGCCCAGTTGGGTTCGAGACGGTCGGTTCGGGCTTGGCATACTTTGCTTTTGCTGAATGGGCCGTCCTGGCCTGGAATCAACAATAAACGGCGATTTCTCGAATAGCGGTATAAAATGGCCTTATTTCACTCCCAAAGCGCATTTCCCTGAAAATAGCGGTGCAAAAGGGTCTTATTTTCGGCAAAGGTCCAAAACCAAGGGAAAAAGGAACCCTTCTGAAGAAATAAGGCCATAAAACGGCGCTATTCATTCAGAATGAGGTATCTCCATTTGAAATAAGGCCATAAAACCAGCTAATACTTGTCAAGCTACCCGTTGTTGGAATGCGACAGGTTAATTGATATACTATTTTATAGGTATGGCAAATAACCTTCATTGGCGTGAAGGTTATGGAAAAATACGTGTTTAGGCTTTGTAGGGTTGGCTTTTACTAAGGATAGCGTATACGTGATGGAGAAGCTTGTTGGCGCAAGCGATTACGGCTACCTTGTAGGGCTTGCCCTCTTTTCTTTTCTTGTCATAGTAATCACGTATTCTGCCATTTGTACTTCGTCGGATCCCGCACTGCACCGCTAAATACAAAGACCGCTATTTTAAGTGTCGGAGGGATGCGGTGTTTGGGGATGCCGTTGCCCGGAGCAGGCCATTTGTTCTGACGCAAATCCTTGAAGTCGATCCGGTATCTGGCAGCGTTCTGGTAGAGGGTGCTCCAAACGTCATCTATGATGACTTTTGGGGCACCCTCTTTTACTTTCCAGCAACAAAGATCAGGAAATATTTGGCCTAGTTCTGAATCTATCGTTTCCATCGCTTTATAATTCGATATTGTATAATTGGATTTAGATAGAGACAGATTAATCCGGGCTTATCAATACCAGAAAGCCATCGTCAACCGGTCGTCGAATCGAACACCATTCCCCTTTGCACCGGACAAATTGGAGACTTATTAGACCTCCGACCCGGCAAATCCAACAGATTGACCCCATTTCCAACACGTTCGCGAGTCTGCCGAAGGAACCGAATCCTCTACACTTGAGATAGAGAGAACGGTAGACACTTTACTGCATGCCTTAAATTGGGGGGACAGCCAAGAATGAAAGGTTTATTGCTCGGGTGGCTAAGACGGAGATTCCAAATGCCATACAGAAGCTTACGCTTCAAGCTGATGGTTTTTTTCCTTCTTGTGGCCATTATTCCGCTGCTTTCGTTGGGGTTTCTATCCTATCGTTCATCATCCAGCCTGGTGCATTACCAATTCGGCAAATACGGACAATATGCGGTTACGCAGATGCAAAGCCAGGTCGATGCGCAGCTGAACCAAATGAAAGTCACGGCGGAAAGCATTTATTCGTACTTGCTGGACCCGAGGAAAAGCGTCATTTCCGAGGAAGTGCCGCGGACGTATGCGCAGATCCAGGAGAAGAACGATTTTGAGGATTTTTTGAAAGCGCTTAAGACAGACGATTACACCAGAATCTATATTATCACGCAATCGGGCTATTATTATGGCGACAATGATCTGTACATGAGTGTGCTGGAGCGGGAAAGCTGGTGGGAACAGTTCTCTTCCGTCCGTACCGACGAATACTGGATCGGCATGCACCCGGCAACCTATTACAAGGAAGGTTCGAAAAACGCCGGCGAGGACGTGATCGGGCTGATCGTGCCGATTCGCAATCAACAAGGACCGCTGGAGAACGCGCGTATTCTGATCGAGATGAAGGCGAACAAAATCTATAATTTGTTTCATCTGCTGGAGCGCGATACGAACGCCCATGTCACGATCTGCGGCAATTCCAGCCAACCGATCTATGAGACGCGCGATCATTTCACGCTCCATGCGGACGATGTGATCTGGACGAGCCCGCTCAAGACGAACGACTGGACGATTGAGGCGAGGTTGTCTTATCAACAATTTTATCGATCCACGGCGGTTATCCGTTCCTATACGGTCGTCGGCTTGGCGGGGGCGGTCCTGTTGGCGATGCTGCTGGCTTACTGGCTGTCCTCACGGCTTACCGGCCGAATCAAGCGTTTGAAAAATTTGATGCACAAGGCTGGAGCCGGTCAATTGGATGCGCGGTTCACCATCGATTCCGACGATGAACTGGGCGTGCTGGGCAGAAGCTTCAACAACATGCTCGAGCAAATCCAGTCGCTGCTGGACGAAGTGGCGCGGACCGAGAGGCAGAAGAAAGAGGCGGAGCTTAGGGCCATGCATTACCAGATCAATCCGCATTTACTGTTCAACACGCTGAACTCGATTCAATGGAAGGCGAAGCTGCAGGGTAATGAAGAGATCAGGCAGATGCTGTATCACTTGACGGTGGTGCTGGAGGGCAATTTGGATCTTTCGCAGGAACTGGTGACGGTGGAGCAGGAATTGAATCGGATCGACCACTTCTTGAGCATTCAGCGCATCCGCTACGGGGAAGTGTTCGCTTACGACCAGGATATCGATGAGCGGGCGATTCATTGCCTCATACCGCGCATGAGTCTGCAGCCGTTATTCGAGAATATATTTTTCCACGGCTTCGAGGACGGCGTCGGCCGTATCGCCCTGCGGCTTAAGGCGGAGTGCGAGTGCCTGCGGCTGACGCTGGAGGACGACGGACGTGGGATCGATGAAGCGAGGCTCCGAATGCTCTTGCAAGCGGAAGCGCCGAAGACCATCCGGGGAGGTCTCGGGCTCTATAACGTCGATCAGAAATTCAAGCTGCATTTCGGGCCGGCTTTTGGTCTTCGAATAGAATCGGCGAAAGGCAAGGGTACAACAATCACGTTCATGTGGCCTAGAAGAGAGGAGACAGAGGATGGACGCGCCCATTAAAGTGTTGATTGCCGACGACGAGGCGATCGTGCGCAAGGGATTACGAATGACGGTGAATTGGTCGGACTACGGAATGGAGGTGGTGGCCGACGTGCCGAACGGGTTGAAGGCCTGGGAGGTATTCGAGGAGCATAAACCTCAGGTGGTCATCACGGATATCGTCATGCCGGAGCTGGACGGCATTGAGCTGACCGAACGGATCAAGCGGACGGAGCCCAATACGAAAATATTGCTGTTAAGCTGCCACCGGGATTTCGAATACGCGCAGCAAGGCATCAAGCTGGGCGTCTCCGGCTATTTAGTGAAGACGGCTTTTGAAGATGCGGAACTGGATCTGTATTTGAGCGAATTCCGGCGAGAGATTCACGCCCAGAGATCGGCTGCCGGGACTGAAGCGGCGGACGGCGCGCGATTCAACGCATTGTTCAGCTCCTGGCTTTACGGCGCAGAAAATGAATTTGCGGACGAGCTGCGGCAGCGCTGGAGCGCAGATTGGAGCTGGATGGGCCAAGGGGTTCGCTTGTATGTCATTCAAGTGGCGAAGGGTTTTGACGAGCTGCTTGCTTCCCTGGAACGGCTGAAGCCGGGTGTAGTGATTCCCGTCAGCCGGGAACGCTGCTACGTAGCGGC
Source organism: Paenibacillus terrisolis (assembly GCF_056171975.1). Lineage (NCBI taxonomy): Bacteria > Bacillati > Bacillota > Bacilli > Caryophanales > Paenibacillaceae > Paenibacillus > Paenibacillus terrisolis. The sequence goes on from NZ_JBKFGG010000020.1 coordinate 61,177, forward strand.
GTCTGCGGCCTTGCGGCCCAAGCTGGATATGGTCTTGCTTGAGCGCAAGAGCGCGATGCCCACGCTGTGCGTCCACAAGAGCGCGTCGATCGACCATCCCGCAGCCTGGATGGAGGCGGCGTTTGAGCTGCATCACAAGGTGGAGCTTGAGCGCAAGTACGGAATCGAAGCCGAGAGTTGGCCCGCCCCGCTGCTTCACGCAGTTCGTCTAGTGGCGGACAATCTGAAATACCCGTGGTCGGTCACCGAGGTGGCCGAGCGGGTCGGCTTAAGCCGCAGCCACTTCAGTACGCTGTTCAAGAAGGTCTCGGGCGAGAACTTTATCGATTTTCTGTATCGGCTGCGGTTGGAGTTGGCGTGCGAGCTGCTTTGCCATACGACGATGACGCTGCAGGAGATCGGGGAGCAGATCGGCATGTGCGACGGCAAGTATTTCAGCAAATGGTTCAAGCGCAGCAACGGAATGACGCCGAGTCAATACCGCAGCCGACAAAAGGACGAATCGCGGCCAACGTAGCGACCCCTGTCTGCCGGCTGTGCCCGCAATCGGACAAACAAACCCCTAATGACGGACGACCGTCGGTGTTGAATCGCTTACATTGCCTCTACAATAAGGTTGTAAGCGGTTCACATTCATTACATCCGCTTGCACTCATTAATTAAATAGGGGGAATACAGCATGAAGAAAAGCGCCATCGTGCTGACCGTCATGCTCCTGCTGTCCATGCTTGCGTTAAGCGCGTGCGGCTCGAGCGGCAACGGCAGTTCGGGCAATAGCGGAGGGAATGCGGCTGTCGGCGAAGACAACGGGCAGCAGACCGCGGACAGCGGCAACGGCGGCTCAGGGGAGCCGGTTACCATTCGTTTCGCCACATGGGATACGGGCCAGTCTCTGCAGTTCGAACAGGACGTCGCGAAGCAATTCGAGCAAGAGCATCCGGGTATCAAAGTGCAGGTCGAACCTTACGGCGACGGATTTGACCAGAAGATGTCGGCCGGCTTCGGCGCAGGCGATCCGCCGGATGTCATGTATATGTATAACTTTCCGACCTATCAAAATTCATTGGAACCGCTGGACAGCTATATCGAGAAAGATGCGGATCTGAACATCGACGATTTCTACCCCGGACTGCTGAACTATGACCGAATCGACGGGGCGACGTACGGCTTGCCGGTCGGATTTACGACAAGAGTCGTTTTTTACAACAAGAAGCTGTTCGACGAAGCCGGCGTTGCGTATCCCCAAGATGGCTGGACATGGGATGATCTGAAGCAGATGGCGATCAAATTGACCGATAAGAGCAAGAAGCAGTACGGTATCGGCATGCGCGCCAGCGTCGACGCGTATGGGCTGCAAGGCACGGTATGGAGCAACGGCGGCAGCTATGTCAGCGATGACGGCAAGCAGATCGAAGGTTACATGAACGGCAAGGAGACGGTACAAGCGCTGCAGGCGCAGGGCGATGCCATCAAGGACGGCTACGGCGTACTGGTCGGCGGCAAAAACCAGCAAAGCGGCGACGATATTTTCAAAGCCGGCAAAATTGCGATGTGGGAAACGGGACTTTGGCCTTTGCAAGGGTTTAAGGACGCAAACCTGGACTTTGGGACGGTCGTAACGCCGGCGTTCGGCGACAAGCCGCTCAAAGGGGTCATCAACGAATCCGCTATCTCGATCGCCAAGGACTCCAAGCATAAGCAAGAGGCTTGGGAATTCGTGAAGTTCTTCGTATCGCCGGAATCGATCAAAATTCGCACGGCGGACCTTCCCGTCCGCATCAGCACCGCGAAAGAGATGCAGCTGTCGGACGATCCGCTGTACAAACCGTTCTACACGATGTTGGATCGCTCGACCAACACCCCGGCATTTCTGCTGAATCCGAAATGGGATCAGATCGATAGCAATCTGGCGACGGCGGTCGAAGCGATCATGCTCGGCAACAAGGCTCAGGATATGCTGGATCGGGCCGTCAAGGACTCCGAGAAATACTTGAAATAATTAACTTTTCTCACGGAAGGGACGGACAGAGATGAATTCTACCGTTAATGCCCATTATCCGTTTGTGAAAAGGCGCAAGAAGATCAAGTGGGGTAGGGTTGCGCCCTACCTCTTTATCTTTCCTTGGCTGTTCGGCCTGTTTGCCTTTACACTCGGACCATTGCTTTTTTCGTTGGTCATCAGTTTTTTTGATTGGCCGATTGTCGGCCGGACGCATTTTATCGGATTGGGCAACTATATCGAAATGTTCACCGCCGACCCATTGTTTTGGACTTCCCTGGAAGTGACGCTCAAATTCGCCGCTTTGTTTGTCCCCCTCAATCTGATCATTGCGCTTGGACTGGCGATGCTGCTGCATCATAATCGGCGGGGCAAGGCGTTTTTTCGCACGGTGTTTTATTTGCCTTCGGTGATTTCCGGCGTAGCGCTGGCGATGATCTGGGCCTGGGTGTACAGCGGCGAATACGGCATTCTGAATTATTTCCTGTCGCTGCTCGGCATTCAGGGGCCGGACTGGCTGAACAGTGCGTTCTGGGCGCCGGTTGCGATTGTGATCGCAGGCCTCTGGGGACAGGGAACGATGATGCTGATTTTCCTGGCGGGGCTGAAGAACATTCCTCAGGAATTGTTCGAAGCCGCCGCGATCGACGGCGCCGGTTCGGTGCGCAAGTTCTTTCGTATTACGCTGCCGATGCTTAGTCCGACGCTGCTGTTCAATTTGATTACGACGATCATTTCGGCGTTCCAGCAGCTGACGCTGGCGCTTGTGCTTACCGGAGGCGGACCGCTGCACAAGACTTATTTTTACGCCATGTATACGTACGAGAACGCCTTCAAATTTTCGCGGATGGGCTATTCTTCCGCCAATGCCTGGTTTATGTTCATGATCGTGCTCGTATTGACGCTGCTGGTATTCAAGTCGTCCTCCGCGTGGGTTTACTATGAAGGCGAAGTGAAGAAAAGCAACAAAGGCGCTTAGAAAGAGGGGGAGAACCAGATGCGCAGATGCTTGAATTACCTCTTATTGGCTGTATTCTCGATTTTGTTCCTGGCGCCGTTCTTCTGGATGGTAACGACAGCGTTGAAGGCGACCGACGAGCTTTATTTATTCCCGCCCAAATGGATTCCGTCGACGCTGCACTTCGAAAATTTCATCGATGCCTGGAGAGCGCAGCCGTTTCATATTTATTTGAAAAACTCCTTGATGGTCACCGGCATGACATTGCTCGGCCAACTGATCTCTTCGTCTCTGGCCGCTTACGGCTTCGCCCGTTTCCGATTTAAAGGCAAGGACTTTCTGTTTATCCTGCTGCTGGCGACGATGATGATTCCATGGGAAGTGACGATGATTCCCCTGTATATGGAATTCAACTCCCTCGGCTGGATTAATACGTTGAAAACATTGATTGTGCCGTCGTGGTTCGGCGCGCCGTTCTTTATCTTTCTGATGCGACAGTTTATTATGACCATTCCGCTTGAACTGGAAGAGGCCGCGCGCATTGACGGGGCGAACCGGCTGCAGATTTTCACCCGATTAATCATTCCATTGATGGCGCCGGCACTCATTCTGGTTGGCGTCTTCCAATTCTTGAACAGCTGGAACGATTATCTGGGGCCGCTCATCTTCTTAAACGACCAAAGCAACTATACGCTGACGCTGGGCCTCGCCTTGTTCAGGGGCGTATACGGCGTGGACATGAGGGGCGTCATGGCGGTCACGGCGTTGATCTGCCTGCCGCCGCTGGCGATCTTCTTCGCGGCGCAGCGTCATATCGTAGGCGGTATCGCGAGTACCGGCATTAAAGGCTGACGGAATAATCAGAAAATAAGCCGGCGGATGATCCGAATTCCGTCGGCGGAACTCGGAGAGGATGTTGACTTTGGTGGAATTCAGCTTGGATGGCCAGGCATTCAGTACCTATGGCGCGTACACGGCGTTTTCATATCCTTTTGATAAATATAGCGCTTATAGGAATAAGGTTTGCTTGCGCATTTTGTACGGGAGCTTCGCCGATCAGGAGCATTATCCGATCTTGCTGCTTGATGAGCAAGGGAAGCAAGTATCGTATCAAGCGATCGGTACGCCGGCGGATTGCCGGTTGATCGGACAAGATGAAGAGTTGAGGTTTTGTTATCAGAATGCCAGAACGATTCATTTTAACGGCAATTGCGGCGTGCAGATCGACAAAGAAAAGCTGACGCAGTATGATCGCATCATCTATCACAAGGACCATATGTGGGAATTTGCCGGCGACACTTCTTCTTTAATGGTGATCGTCGGTAAGGGTACGGTCCGGAACGATTCCGTCTGGAATCGCCAAGGCATCGGACAGGAGCGATATGCGTTCCAATTATACCCGGACGATTCGGGGGAGCTTGATTTTCAACTCGTGCAATTCGATATCACGTTCCATCCGCAGCCTTATCGGGATTATCAACAAAATGTGCAGGCGAAAAGAGAAGAATTCGACCGGTTCGCATCCCAAATGCCTCGTGTCCCGGAACAATATGCGGAGCTTGCGAAATTGGCCCTTTACATCAATTGGTCCGGGGTGGTTGAGCCCGAAGGCTACGTCAAGGTTCCGGCCATGCTCATGACCAAGTCCTATATGAACTTTATCTGGAGCTGGGACTATGCTTTCAATGCTTTGGCCATGTGCGAAGGCTGGGAGGAGCTTGCCTATGACCAGTTTTTGGCGATGGCTCATGTTCAGGACGAGGACGGTGCTTACCCGGATTGCTTTCACGCCCGCAAAATCATCAGGGGGTTCGTAAAACCCCCCGTTCAAGGCTTCATACTGGAACGTATGATGAGGCATGCGGCCCCGACGGAAGAGGTATTGCGAGAACTGTACCGTTCCGTCTCGAAGCTTACCGGCTGGTGGCTCGGCTATCGAGGCGGTGCCGACGGGATTCCGCTCTATTATCACGGTAATGATTCGGGGTGGGATAATGGAACGGTGTTTGCCGAAGGCATCCCGGTCCAATCGCCCGATCTTTGCACTTGGTTGATCCTGCAAATGGATTTCCTGAAGCAGACGGCCCTGAAGCTGAATGAGCCGGAAGAAGCTGCGGACTGGGAGCAAAAAGCCGCCGGTCTGTTGTCAAAGATGCTGGCGACGCTCGTCGATCAAGATAACCTGATTGCCCGAAAAGTTCCGGAGAACACAATCGTCGGCACAACCAGCCTTATGCTGTATATTCCTCTGCTGCTGGGCGACAGACTGCCGAATCCATTGCGTGAGCATATGCTTGCTTCCTTGCTGGAGCTCAATCGCTTCCGAACGGCAAACGGGTATGCTTCCGAAGCGCTGGACAGCGAATTCTTTCAAGAAGACGGCTACTGGAGAGGCGCGGTCTGGCCTCCTTTGGCCTACATTGTATCGGAAATTTTGCGAAGAAACGGATATGAACAAGAAGCCCGGGAAAATGCTGAGATCTTCTGCAAGGTCTGCTCCGCGTCCGGGTTCGCCGAGAACTACAGCGCTTTGAACGGCCGAGCCTTGCGGGATACCGGTTACACCTGGTCGACAAGCGTTTTCTTGATTTTCCTGCGCGATTATTTAAGTCCTGCCGGACAGACGCAGGTCGAGAGCGCCCGGGAATTGTAGCTACAAAATCACTAAACCCGCCAATTTTTCAATTGACGGGTTTCTTAATCTCTAATTCCTTCCTTTTTTTGTCTGCAAAATCAATTTAAATCCTTAGGAGGCTTATTATATCCCGTATCACCGTAGGGTTGTAACTTTTCCAGCCAAGCCTTCAGAAGCTGCTTCTGCTCCCAGCGCATATCGGTCACCTTGCCGGCTTCCTTCTGCTGCAGCACCTCATAGGCAAATGCATCGGCTCCGAACTCTTTCCAGTCTTTCTGCAGTTGAGTGTTTACGAATCTCCCCTCATCTAACTGCATCTTCAGGGTGAACCATTTGTTTTTCAAATTCGGATAGCTGTCGATGAAGATTTTGCCGTTGATTGTGTTCTTGATTTGAGCAACGCCCATATAAGTCTTGATCTGCTTGTAATCCTCAAGAAGTTCCTTCCGCCGATTTTTCTCCATGTTTATTCCTCCTCTTGGCCAATGAAACGATTGAAAAACATTTTAATACCCCATATCTTTTAATACTTTTGATAACGTGCGCAGTCGTTCGCTAATCATCTCATCGTCGTTGCTCAGGGCTTGGCTGAACAGCTTAATATCTTCATTGATTCTTTCATTGTCGGTACATATCGCCACAGTCATGGCATTCCCTTGCAGGCCAACCCGCTCGATGACAGGCTCCTGAGGGTTATATAGATGCTCATATCTGTATGCCTCGCGAAAATGCTCTAAAGACCGGCAAATCAGAATGGACAAATCAAGAACGCGATGGAGAGGCAGCTCCTCCGATTGCCTTGACCATTTTTCTCCCGTGTATCTCCATACCTTGGCGGAAATATCGACTTTGCCTCTATCGTTCCACTGGGCCAACCCTAAAGAAAGGCCTTTTGCGTCCGTATTCCCGGCAAGTCGCCCATCAACCTGCTCATAATTTTCCGACACGACAACAGGTTTATGTTTTAAGGTAGTAGGTATTTTCATTTTTTCTTCCCTCATTCCATTTACTGAATTACTAATTTACTAAATTACTGCTTGATTTTATCTTCGTTTTCATCGTTAGTCAACTCGTTTTTCCCGTTTTGTTGACGGCACAAACATAGTGAAAAGAATTATATAGACCACAGCACGCGATTTGGTATAATTACCCTACTATTTTTAGCTGCATACATACATAAGAGGGCCGTTTTACAAGCAAGTATCAAACATATGGAGTTGATGATTTTTGGGAAAAAAAGGTTTGGCATTATTGTTCATCTGCGCGCTTCTGCTTCCTTGGCCGGTGGCCGGAGGCTCCAAGGCGGCAGCGGCGGCTAGCTCCATCCAGTGGTATAAAGCCGCGCAATCCTCCGAGTCCAATAACCTCTACGATGTCGTTGTCAACGATAACCGTACATATGTAGCGGTAGGGCAGGAAGGGACCATTCTGACTTCAGCCGAAGGGAGAACATGGCAGTCGACGCTTCCGCAAGGGACGGAGAATTATTATACCGTCGCCACAAACGGTACGGGGTTTGTCGCCGGGGGCAGCAAGGGGGCAATTCGGGTCTCCAAGGACGGCTATACCTGGACAAACGGAAAGCTGAACCGTTCCTACACTTTAAGCGAACTGGTCTCAGTTGATAATCAGAAACGGGAGAATAAAGATTATACGATTAATTGGAAAAGCGCGCTGCCTTCCTCTGCTCTATTCGTTGACAGCGTCATTTGGGACGGCAAGCGGTTCGTGGCGATCGGAGATTGGACGCTGAGCACCGGCACCCGCAAAGCGGGGAGCAAGAGCGAGAAGGCGTCGGCCACTTTGAGTGAGCGGGTCATCATGACCTCTACTGACGGCAGCACCTGGAGCATGCGCCTGGTTGATGCTTCTTTGGGCAAAAAAATTATTTTCGACGGGAAAAAATATATGATCTTGGCCGACCGCGCCTTATACCAGTCGACGGACCTTGTTACCTGGAAAGAGATTGTTCCGGCCGGACTCCGCAAACGAACGGCAGCAGGGCTGGAGGATATTGTCTATGCCAACGGCACCTATACGGCGATCGCTTGGGACGGCAACGTAAGCATGTACACCGGGGTAATCTATACTTCCCAGGATGGCGTGGATTGGACGGAGGTTATCAACAACAAAGAACTGGGATGGGAGGATAATGCGGAATCTCAGGCACAGTACGGCAAATCACCGGGTTTTTCGGGGCTTATAATGAACAGTATCATATGGGATGGAAAGCAGTATTGGATCGCGGGGTATCGCGGGCTGGTGCTGCGCTCCGACGATGGCAAGCAATGGGAGCGATGGTCGGATGCCTATGAATTCTTTCAACCGTTCTCTGGTGAAGATGAAGCCGGCGAGAAGGCGAACATCAACAAAATCCTCTTTGACGGCAAACAATATATTGAAGTCGGCAATCGCGGAACGATTATTGTCTCCGACACGATGAAGAATGCCGAGGTCGTCCGGCAGCGGCTGGGAATGGATGTGGAATACCTGGTCCATGACGGAGGTTCCCGATATATGGCTGCAGGCGATAGCGGAGACATTCTGGAATCCCAGAACGGCTATGACTGGAAGCCCGTAGAAATAAATGAAGCCTATGAGTATTTATGGGAAGGAGCAGCCGCAGGGAAAGGCACGGTTCTGCTGCTTGCCGGAGAGAACATTGGGGCGGTGATCAGCGGAGACAAAGACTATTTTTATTCGCCGAGCCCGGGCGTTTGGGAAAAGAAGGAATTCCCGGTGAAAGTGGAAATCTGTTATGGCATATCCTATCAAGCCGGAAAATTCTATGTCAATACCTATGACGGGTACATGACTTCGACGGATGGACTAAGCTGGAGCAAGCTGGTCCCATATAAGCCGCGGATGGAGAAGATCATCCGAAACGGCAATATGTTCATTGGCATTTCGGCAAATGGGGAAACCCCAGACGGAGCCAAAGAGCATATTTCATGGCAACAGGTGTACACTTCAACGGATGGATTGACCTGGAAGAAGGCGGTCCTTGAGGACGGAAAAGTGAAATACCGTTTCACGGCGGAGGATGTGCTGTGGGACGGAAAACAGTTCATCACCGTCGCCGGTCATGCATACTCAACCAATCTGACCTATGAAAAGAACAAAGGCGTCGTCGCCACTTCCACAAACGGGGTGCAGTGGAAGATGAAGCAGGACCGCAGCGAATACATTCCAAGCATAGCCGCGAACGGCAACCAATATGTGGCGAAAGGCCCGAAGGGGCTTTATGTGTCCGGCGACGGGATTAAATTTACGTTAACCGGAAGCGCAAGCGTAAGCGGCAAGGGAATTATTTCGGTCCTGTGGGACGGGGGAAAATTCATTGCCGGGGGTAACGGCGGGCTGATCCTGGTGTCGAAGAAGCCGCCGGGCGCGGCGCAGCCATGGAAAGAAGAAACCACGCCGTTCGCCATAAAATATGATCCTGAGCATCCGATCGAAGCTGGAAAGACTCCGGAGCAACAGGCTGCCCAGCAGGCTGCTGAGGTGTTCGAGAAGGAAGCCCCTCCGCGAATCGCCGCAGTTGAAGAGATCGGGAAGCAGTTCGGCTACGACACGTCGGATGAAGAAAGAGCCGATGGCTGGTATTGTTCCCTGTCGACCACGGAAAGCATTGAATATGCGACGTACCCGACCGGAGATTTTCGCAATAAGCTGGAGATTCCGGTATATTTCAACGGGATTGATACCAAACAGCTGAAAGCGGCCAGCCAGATTATTGCGCGGCATACCGGAGCCTCGGCGGATGAAGTTAATTCTATGCTGCAGTCGGTTCTGAACGGCAAGCAATCCGTGACGCAAACGGTCACCATCGGCGGCGTCGCCATTAACTATACGCTGAACTCAAAGCCAATAACGACCGATGAAGGTCCGGAACTGATGGGGGATTTGACCATTCAGTATTAAGTAACTGACACCCACTTTGCTTAAACGGCTCAGCTATGCTATTTTCTAATTAAAATGCAGAGGAGGTTGTTTACTTGAATCAGTCTATTCCCGAAAAGCTGTTGAACGATGGTTTGAAAGTCCCCGCCATTGGATTCGGTACTGGCGGTTTTAGAGGTGCAGACGGGGTAAAGGTGATCGCCAGCGCGATCGATGCAGGATATCGTCTGATTGATACGGCATTCAACTATGAGAATGAGGGGGCTGTCGGACAGGCTGTCCGTCAGAGCTCCGTGGCGAGAGAAGAACTGCTCATCTGTTCCAAACTTCCGGGGCGTCGGCATGCTTATCAGGAAGCCATTGTAACGATTGAAGAATCGTTATATAGAGCGGGGCTGGATTATTACGATCTATACCTGATTCATTGGCCTAACCCCAAAATCGATTTATACGTGGAAGCTTGGCAGGCGATGATTGAAGCGAAGAAGCGGGGTTATATCCGTTCCATCGGGGTCTGCAACTTCCTGCCGGAGTATAACGAGCGTTTGGTCCGGGAGACCGGGGTAGCGCCAAGCATGAATCAAGTTGAGCTTCATCCCTATTTTGATCAAGAGCATCAGCGTGCGAAAGATGCCGAACTCGGCATCATTACGGAATCGTGGAGCCCTCTGGGCCGAGGTCACAGCATGCTGAAGGATGAGAAGATTGGCGAAATTGCCGCGGCTCATGGGAAGACCATCACGCAAACGATTTTGCGTTGGCACATCCAGCTTGGAGCGCTTCCGATCCCGAAGGCTACTTCTTTGAAGCACCAGACCGAGAATTTGGATATTTTCGATTTCGAATTGACGGAAGAGGAAATGAAGGCCATCTCGGCGTTCAGCAGCGAGAACGGACGCTTATGGGGACAGGATCCAAGAACGCATGAAGAATTATAATACGCCAGGCGCCGCTGGTTTTGGACAGGGGTTTTACCTGCGCCTCCATATGGAATAAGGCGAAAGACACCTTTAAGGTGTCTTTTTCATTTCCGTAAAGAAGAGGCTGTCTCAAAAGTAAATGGACTCATTTGTGAACCGCTTGCATAACTGAAAAAGGAGTCAATTTTGATTCTATTGCCGCTTTCTTAAGCAAATGACAGGCAAGTGAAAGCGATCCGATCTTGAGGTTTGCTTTCGACAAGCCTCAAGGCAGAAAACACAGGAATCCTCGCTTGCCCTTGATGCACGGAGCACAGGTATGCGGGCGACTGCGAGACCCGCCAAGCGAAGCGCTGGGTCGCGAGCGGCCGCGCCTCGCCGGCGGGCCGGTCAGCTGGCGCGAGCTTGGCTTTAAGGACGAGTTGCTTGTATGCAGCTGGCGTGCACCCCATCTGTTCCGGGATTGACATACTTGACGGCCTGGCCTTGGAATAAACAATAAACGGCAAACGACGATTTTGCGAATAGAGGTACCAAACGGCCTTATTTCACTCCGAAACGGCATTTTCCATAAAATAGCGGTGTAAAATGGTCTTATTTTCGGTAAAACGGCTAAAATCGAGGGGAAAAGGAGCTCTTCTGAAGAAATAAGGCCCCCAAAAGGCGCTATTTTTCGCGAGAAGGGGCCACCAGTGGAGATAGGGCCTTAAAATACCGCTATTTTAAATGGCAGAACTGGCGAGGAGGAACGGTCGCCCGTCTCCCATAAGCTGAAGAACCGAAAGGGGTTGCCCCAAGCTTGTCCCAAGCGTGTGTCCCCAAAATCATCGTAGATGACAGAAGTACACCCTCCTTTTGCCTTTAAATTGAGACGAGAAATATTTCAAGAATGATTTTCGGGTAGAAACCCAGGAATGCATCACATCGTCGACAATAACTTCTTTTAATTCCCAATTCCTGCTAGTACAATAGGCCTGTATGCTTTTTGTTACTTAGCTATTAAAAGAATTACCTTGCAATTTTTGTGCACGGATTGCAAGGCTTTATTTTTCGCCATGTTTTATATTGAGTGTCGAGAGGATGTAGTGGAATGGATTGGGTTTCAAGAATGAATGAGGCGATCAATTATATCGAAGATCATATTACCGAAGAAATCGCTTATTCGGAAATAGCTAAAGCCGCGTGTTACTCGGCATATCATTTTCAGCGTATGTTTTCTTTTATTACCGAGGTTTCATTGTCGGAGTATATTAGACGGCGCCGCCTCACTTTAGCGGCCTTTGAGCTTCAGAATAGCGGTATAAAAGTAATTGATCTCGCACTCAAATATGGCTACGATTCGCCGGAGGCCTTTGCGCGTGCTTTTCAGAATTTGCACGGGACAACTCCAACTGCCGCACGCCAAGCGGGCACGAAACTTAAAGCCTTCCCCCGAATGTCCTTTCAACTCTCGATTATAGGGGTTGTGGAAATGAACTACAGGATTGAAGAAGTTGATCCGTTTACGATCGTAGGAATCAAGAACCGTATCAACACCGAACATGCCTTTGAAATGGTGCCCCCCATATGGCGTGCTGCAAGAGAGAAGGGGGTTTTTGAGCAGCTATGGGAAATTCGGAATGAAGACCATAAGGTCAGAGGGATTTTAGGTGTCTGTGCCAATGGAGAGTTCGGCAAAAATGAAGAATTTGACTACATTCTAGGGATTACTTCTGACCGGTTCCCCCCGGAAGGCATGGTGAAAATGGACTTTCCGAAAGCAACATGGGCGGTTTTTGAGGCGCCTGGATCTCCAAATCAAATTCAGGACATATGGAAACGACTCTACACAGAGTGGGTCCCCGTTTCTTCGTATGATCTTGCTAATCTACCGGCAATTGAATGCTACCTGCCTATAGAGGAAGATAAGAATGAACTATGGGTACCGGTTGTTAAGAGATAAACGAATTTAGCAAATCAAAGAAATCCGGGAACAACAGCGATCGAAAGAAGATTTCTCACGGCTGCCATTATACGCATTCAATCTTTAGTTCAACTTATATAGCTAACGATTGCCTGCCAAATGGTAATTAAGGAAGGTGGAACTATTGAATATTCATACCGTTTTTGGTCAATTTCCTGTAATCCAATCCGAAACCATAGTACTTAAAAAAGTGGCAGAAACCCACCTGGAAGGCGTCTTTGAAATCTATAACAATGACCGGGTATTTGAATACTGCGGAATTATTCCTAAGCATAATAAAGAAACCGTAATGAACATGATTGGACATTTTGAGCGGGATTTCAATAAAAAAACCAGGGTCAAATGGGGAATATTTCTCCAAGCAGAAGAGGAGAAGCTTGTTGGAATCATTGAGGCTGTTGATTTTAATCAGAAAGTTGATATGGTCACAATAGGGTATTTCCTGGCCGAATCCTACTGGGGAAAGGGAATTGCAACTCAAGCCGTAGACCTGCTTCTGCGATATTTATTTGAAGAAGTAAACGTGAATCGAATACAAGCGGAAGTAATGCCCGCAAATCATGCCTCCCAAAAAGTGTTGTTGAAAAATGGCTTCCTCAAAGAGGGTACCTTGCGACAAGCGTCTTTATGGTCTGGCAAGGGAATAGTAGATCTCCAAATTTACAGTATCTTAAGGGCGGAATATCATCCCGAAAATTAATAATTGTTTTTTTCAAAGGCCATCCATTCACACGGGGTGGTCTTTTTATATAACTAGCCGTTACAAACAACGCGGAGAACCGCTCCCAATGTCACGGATTGATAAGCATCGTCGTTATATGTATGAAACGCAAAGCGGATAGAGCGGGCATCACGCTGTGCGCTTTCAAACGATAACCATAACATGCGTGATTGAACTCGAATCATTCATGTCAACTCATTCGCGTCACAAAAAGAATCGCATCGTCGTTATATTTACGGATCGCAATGAACACGGGAGGTGGAGTTAAGCTAGAATATTGTTTTTGAAATCATAAACTTCCATTCGAAAAGTGAGGTAGAGAAGATATGGCACAACGTATAAACTACATGCAGCAATCCCCGGAATTTTTCAAAAAAATGATGGAACTGAGCAATGCCGAAAAGGACAGTTCCATTGAAGAGAAGGTTCTTGATCTCGTTCACATCAGAGCTTCGCAAATGAACGGCTGCGGTTTTTGCCTGGATATGCATGTCAAACAGGCCAAAATCAATGGCGAAAGCGAACTGCGTCTTTACCACATCCCGATTTGGCGCGAATCCACGCTGTTTAGTCCGCGCGAACGGGCTGCGCTGGCATGGACCGAGGTTTTGACCAAGCTGCCGGAGCATGGCGTACCCGATGAAATTTATGACCGCGTTCGCGGGCAATTGTCCGAGAAAGAAATTTCGGATCTCACCTTCTCCATCATGACGATCAATGCCTGGAACCGTATTAATATCGCTCTCAAAAGCGTACCGGGTTCTGCCGACGCCGCATTCGGATTGACGAAAGCCGGCCTGAGCTAAGCGACTGTAAAAGCAGATGAAGCGGGTTTTGTTTTTTGTAGAGAATATGACAATCTTGCCTGTCTAACGGGTTACCCAACGCGTTTCAACGATTGGCTCGTTCAGTCGCAAGGCTGATTTCTGTAAAAGGTCGGCGCTATAAACAGAAGCACAAAGAACCTGCCAAGGGTCTTTGTGTTTCGTTTTTTTATCCCGCATATTTTAACTTGTCCGGATTTCTGACAATATAAATGTTGCGGATTCGATTCTCTTCCACATGAACAATCCCGACGGTATGGATCCCTTCGCCGGATCGAAGAACAAACGCAGGTTGTCCGTTCATCCGAACGACCTCGATCAGAACTCCATCGACCGTCGATGCATAGCGCAATGGGCCAAGCAGGAACTGCGCAACCAATTCTCTTGTAGAGATCGGTTCGGCAACGGCCGAGACTTTGCCTCCGCCATCGGACACAAGCACGACTTCCTGATCCAGAATGGATAAGATCTGGTCGAGGTTGCCTTGTTTAAGGGCGCTCAGGAAGCCTTGGACAAGCTCGGGGGTGGCTGCTTCCGAAAGAACAAGCTGTTCTTCTTCGGGAATCCCCATTTTCGCGCTGGCCCGACTGAATATTTTGCGACAGTTCACTTCGCTCTTCTCCACGAGCTCGGCAATTTCATGATATTCGAAGCCAAGCGCTTCCCGAAGCACGAATACGATGCGTTCCGTCGGCGACAGCCGTTCAAGCAGAACCAGCATCGCATAGGATAGCTGATCGTCAAGGACGACCGCATCCATCGCATCGTCATTCATGCTGTGCAAGGGCTCCGGCAGCCATTCTCCATAATATTGCTCCCGTTTTTTGCGTGCCGATTTGTGCAAATCCCGACAACGGTTCGTCACCATTTTACACAGATAAGCTTTAGGTTCCGTCAGCTTCTCCGGCGGGATATCGGCGACTTTCAGAAAAACATCCTGTACGACATCCTCCGCGTCCGCAACGGATCCGGTCAGCTGATAGGCGAGCTTAAAGAGCAGCCCTTTATACTTCTGATACAGCTCCTTCATATCTTCACGTCCAATCGGTTTCCCGTATATTAAGCCTATTGCCAAATAAGCCTTAGAAATAAAACGAGGTAAGGTGTAATCCCGTGACATTCCTTAATTCCAAATTTTACAAGGGCGCCCCACAGTTGTCCAACATATTCGGGCCTTTTAATGAGCTTTGTTCCTTCGTTCCCCTTAATGATTTGCCCAAAGGGATTGAAGTTATGCAAACCTGAAAAGACACTCTCAGTGTCTTTTTTGTTTGCTACAATAAGGACGCTGAAAAGGTGAACCAATATAGATGGTGAATTGTCTATATGATTGAGGTGAGAACGTGAACGAGGGATATATGCAACCCATCGTCGATATGGATCCGGGTAAGCTGGAAGAGCTTATGAATACGTTTGGACGGGATATTTGGAATTTTGCTTACTCATTGACAAAAAATCGCAGCATGGCGGATGACATTACTCAAGATGTGTTTCTGCAGGCTTATCAGCATTTCACCACGTTCAGGGGAGAAGCTTCCCTAAAAACATGGCTGCTGAAGATTACGCGAAACATCAGCTACAACTACCGGAAGTCGGCGTTTTTTCGCAAAGTGCTGTTGGTGGATGTCGTCATGTCAAAGGGAAATGACGATTCGGCGGAGCAATCCTTTCTGGAGAACGAGGCGGCGAACGAGGTCTGGAGGCAATTATTGAGTTTGCCGGCCAAATACCGGGAGGTTTTGCTGCTGCAAGCCAAATATGAGCTGTCCATAACCGAAATCGCGCAAGTCCTTCAGATTCCCGAGGGAACGGTGAAGTCGAGATTGTTCGCGGCCCGCAAGAAAATGTCCGTCTTATTGAAGGAGGGGTATCACTATGAAACCGTCTGATCCGGCATGGTATGAAGCGCTGCAGGGGAATCCGCTTCGTTCGGAAGGGTTTTCGGATGAGCTGAAAGCAAGCGTCAGAAACCAAGTTCTTGCCTCCGCCGCCCGCAGGAAGAGTTCGGGACTTTTTCGTTTTTCGGTAGCGGGGTTTGGTGTGTTATGCTTGGCGGTCGTCCTTCTGTTCATGACCAACTCTTTGGGATATGTTCAGGAGAAACTCGGCCGCGGCGAGGCGGGTCCGCCTGTCTTGGACAGCTTTTGGCAGGATGCCGTCAGTACAAATAACCCGCATAACGAGATCTTGCTGAAACAAGAAGTTGGGGACGATGTGATGCTGGTGTTTAGCCGTTGGTTATCCGAATATCAAGGATTTCGGAGCATTGTGCTGCAGGTCGACGAATTTGCGAAGGATTCGAATTCGAATCAATGGGAACCAAAGCAGCAGGCCACCTCCAGTTTTGGGGACCCCCACCAGGAAAAATCGGAGGAAAAACTGCTCAGCGGCAGATTTGTGCTGGATGATATCTCTATTTTTGTCGGAGTCACGACGGATTCGGAGGTTCGCGAGGTCCGGGTCGTTGACGATCAGAATCAAACGTACCAAGGGAAATTGCTTAATCACAAAGACGGATATACGTATTGGTTCGTTAATATGCCGTCAAAGAAAGGGAACTACAGGGTCGAGGGACTGGATGAAGATGGCAACATCATATCGAGTAATGTTTATCGATAAGGCCTGGAGGGGCTCAATCGGCAACAAAAGATACTGGCGTAAACTGTCAGTATCTTTTTTCGCTAAGGGGGCCAACTCATGCCTCATATGTGTGATCTTTTTTCATAGGGTCTCTTCAAATATGTAGAGTAGGGTAAAAGAGTAAGAGAGCAGCCCATTCTCGGGTGAGGATGAGGCTGCTTTTTCCGTCCCATCCATCTTCAGCCCGATCAATAGGGCCAGGGAGGGCACGACTAACAAATGGGTATGGGCTCGAATAATATCATGATTAATTGAAGTGGATATGGTATTATATCAATAAAAATCGTAATAAAAGGATGATGGGTAGAATGAGAATCTTGCAACTCTCTTATGATAAAGCGATGGACGTGATCAAGGCTTTGGCAAACGAGCATCGTATGCGAATTATGCAAATGCTGAATGACGGGCCACTTAACGTGAACGAAATCGCAGAAAAACTCGATCTCCCTTTTTCGACCACGGCGGTGAACGTCAAAAAACTGGAGGACGCCGGGTTGATTACGACGGAAATGGTTCCGGGAAGAGGCAGCCAAAAGATCAGTTCCAGCAGGTACGAAAGAATTATCGTGGACTTGTATTCGGAACAGCCGGCTAAAGAAGACAGCGTGAGTATCGAAATGCCGATCGGCGATTACGTGGACTGCGAAGTGGAGCCGACCTGCGGCCTGCTGAGCGCCGAGAAAATCCTGGGACTGCAGGACGATCCGAGAAGCTTCTATGAACCCGAGCGTAAAGCCACCCAATTGTTATGGTTCAGAGCGGGACATGTCGAGTACAGATTCCCGAACCGGATCCCTTATGGGAAGGAATGCAAAGGGCTCGAAATCTCCGCGGAAATCTGTTCGGAAGCTCCTTATTCCAAATTGGACTGGCCGTCGGATATCACCCTTTGGATCAATAACGTGGAAATCGGAACCTGGACTTCTCCCGGCGATTTCGGCAATCAAAGAGGGTTCCTCACCCCGACCTGGTGGGAAACCCACAATACCCAGTACGGGTTGTTAAAGCGGTGGAGAATCAACGATACCGGATCTTATATCGACGGGACCCGAGTATCGGATATAAACATCGAAGAGCTGAAGCTATCGAAAAAGCCTTATATTTCCGTAAAAATCGGAGTAAAGAAAGACGCACTGAATAAAGGCGGCATGAACTTGTTCGGCAAGAAATTCGGCAATTACGAGCAGGATATTATTATGAAAATCCAATACGGAAATACGAATTGATCGAGAAATATATGTACAAAAATAGTTGTTATAAAACAATAAATAATGTTATAATTAGTGCGTCGAAGGGATTTTTTTAAACGCGATTCATGTAAGCGCAATTATTGTTGGTAAGTGAACGACGGGTACGCAAGTCAACAATAAGAAAGATTCGGGGCTTCGCCTTAACGGCGAGGCCTCGCATTTCAAGAGAGAGGAAGATGACCGATGTTTATGGATTCTTCGATGGTCCCACTGCGTTCGGCGCCGGTTGTACAGCGCTATTCCGGTAATCCTGTTCTAGCCCCGCATCAGGTACCCTACGGTCCGGCCATGGTGTTTAATGCCGGCGTGGCCAAATACGAAGGCCGCTATGTGATGGTGTTCCGAAACGATTACGGCGATGCTTCGATCGAGCAGGTGGCGCCGGGCCATACAACCAATTTAGGCCTGGCGTTCAGCCGAGACGGCATTCATTGGGACGTGCAGCCCAAGCCTTGCTGGCAATGGCACGACGAGGAAGTCAGCCGCGTGTATGATCCCAGGTTGACCGTTATAAACGGCAAGGTGTACGTATGCTTCGCCGTGGACACCCGCCACGGCGTGCGCGGAGGTATCGCGTCGACGGAAGACTTCGAGACGTTTAACGTTCTTTCCTTGAGTGCGCCGGATAACCGCAACATGGTGCTGTTCCCCGAAAAGGTGAATGATCACTATGTCCGATTGGAGCGGCCGATGCCCGTCTACTCGCGGGGCGGGCGCGACCGGTTCGATATCTGGCTGTCGTCGTCCCCGGACTTGATCTACTGGGGACAATCCTCCCTGGTAGTCGGCGTTGAGGACGTCGGCTTCGCCAATGACAAGATCGGGCCGGGAGCCCCGCCCATCCGCACGAAGCATGGCTGGCTGACGACTTTCCACACGGTCGACATTGATCCGCAGCGTGGCAAGAATGGCTGGGAAGCAGCCTGGACCAAGCGGTACAGTGCCGGCATCATGTTGCTTGACGCGGACGATCCAAGACGGGTTGTCGGGATGTATCACGAGCCGTTGCTGGCGCCCGAAGCTCCTTACGAGACGTCAGGCGGCTTTCGCAATGATGTTATATTCCCTGGCGGCATGATCTTGGAAGACAATGGCGAAGTCAAAATCTACTACGGAGCCGCCGATACCGTAGAATGCCTGGCTACTGCGCATGTAGACGATTTGGTCCGGCTCTGTCTGGAAGGAAGCAAGCGAAGTAACGGTATTAAAGGATACGAAACCGCATCAGTCACAACATTACATGGTAGCCAATGAAAGGTTGGATCAAGACATGCGTAGAGTAGAATACCCTCGGCCGCAATTCGTCAGAAGCGAGTGGCAGAATCTGAACGGCCCGTGGCAGTTCGCGTTTGACGACGACAACAAGGGCGTCAAGGAAAAATGGTATGAAAATGATCGGCAGTGGGATCGAACGATCGAGGTTCCTTTTGCCTATCAATCCCAATTAAGCGGTATCGGGGATGCTGGTTTTCACGATCATGTATGGTATAAACGGAATTTTTCGGTTCCGAAAGACTGGGCCCATCAACAGATTCTCCTTCATTTCGGAGCGGTGGATTACAGATGCTGGGTTTATGTGAACGGGAAAATGGCCGTCTTCCACGAGGGAGGCCACACTTCATTTTCAGTGGATATTACGGAATTTTTGACGGGAGACCAGGAGGTCGTTGCCGTACATGTCGAAGACCCCTCGACGGATGAAACCATCCCGCGAGGCAAGCAATTCTGGCAAGAAAAGTCGGCAGGGATCTGGTATACAAGAACGACAGGGATATGGCAAACTGTCTGGCTGGAACCCGTTCACACCGATCATATCGGGGGCGTTCGCTTTGTTCCTGATGTCGATCAGGGAAACGTCATGGTAGAGGTCGATTTGGCGGGCGATGCCGTGGGCGGGGAGCTGGAAATGGCCTTCTTTTTCAAAAACGAGTTGATCGCCAAGGACTGCCTGGATGTTCTTGAGCCATATGTGCAGAGAGCGGTTCAGCTCTACAATAAAAAGATATTCAGACAAGGATTCCACGGCGACAGTTGGAACTGGTCCCCGGAACACCCGAATTTGATCGAGGTTCGCTTGACGCTGAAGAAAGCGGGTCAAACGCTGGATCAGGTTGACTCCTACTTCGGCATGAGGAAGGTTCATCAAGAGAACGGCATGATCTATCTCAACAATCGGCCTTATTATCAGAAGCTGGTCCTGGATCAGGGGTATTGGCCCGAAGGATTGTTGACCGCACCGGAGGATAACGATTTTGTTCAGGACATCAATATGGCGAAAGAGATGGGCTTCAACGGCTGCCGCAAGCATCAAAAAGTCGAAGATCCGCGGTTCTTGTATTGGGCCGATCGATTGGGCTTCATCGTCTGGGGCGAATGCGCGGCCGCGACATACTATTCGCATGAGGCCGTGTCCCGGTCCACGAGGGAATGGCTGGAAATCGTCGAACGGGATTTCAATCATCCGTCCATTCTGACTTGGGTTCCGCTCAATGAAAGCTGGGGCGTTCCCAATATTGCTGATAACCGCCAGCAGCAGCAATATTCGCAGGCACTGTACCACTTGATCCATTCGCTCGATCCGACAAGACTGGTCGTTTCCAACGACGGTTGGGAGCATACAGTCACCGATATTTGCGCCCTGCACGATTATTCTCACGGGAATAAGAGCGAACCTGACAAGCAGGAAGCATTCCTCAAGAACAACGCAACGCTGGAAGCGATATTGGGCTTCACATCTGCCGCCAGAAAGCCTTATGCAAACGGGTTCGAATACCGGGGAGAGCCGATTCTACTGACGGAGATTGGCGGGATTTCCTTCCAAAATTTGGACGAGGATAGCTGGGGCTATACGACGGTTCAGGATGGGCAGGAGTTTTTGGAGGAGTATGGAAGACTCATTTCAGCCATATACAAATCGCAGGCCATCTTCGGATTTTGCTACACACAGCTGACGGATGTAGAGCAGGAGACCAACGGTTTATTGACTTACGATCGAAAGTGGAAAATAGAGCCGGAGAAAATCAAGGCCATCAACGACCAATGGCATGATATTATCGTGAGAAATTAGACAGTAATATAGTTAGGCTGCTTAAAAGGCATGAACCCGGTATTGTACTGGACTCATGCCTTTTAGTTGTGATCCCCCGCATCAAATGGTTTCAACACATAACTCGCCGCTTGTCGAGCCGGTCAACTGTATATCAAGCGTTCCATCGGTTACTAAAACCGCCTTAACCGGCACACCGTTCCAGGTCGCCCGGTAATCTCGCCCTGCTTTCATACACACGAGTACGTTATGAGGGCGGTCCACAGCTCCGAAATAACGAAGTTTGGCAGACATGGTCGTATATTCCGCATGGAACGCGGAGTGCTCAATCCAGACGTCATAGCCACAGGTCAGATTGCCCGGGCGGTAATACGCCGCAAACCAATTAAGCACGGGAGCCGAAAGTCCGCCAAAATGATGCCACCCGGCCCCTCGCCCGGATTGCACAATAAAGTGTTCGTAGCAGTTATAGGTGCTTTCCGTCTCCTTCTTCCACAACTCCAGGGCTGTGCTGGCGATTCTGTGTGCAAGACTGCTTTCTCCGGAACCGAGCAACGCCTTCCAGTAAAACCACTGATGAGCCATCCAGACAGCTCCGTTCCAATACCCGTCCTTTTTGTAATATGCTGCGGATTGGTCTACCGTCGTTAAGCCGATTGGCGTCCAAAGCCGTTGACTATCGCCCATATATGAAACCATCCGCTGTTCCTGCTCAAGAGTGCAGATTCCGGCTACCAACGGATACAAGCCATCAAGACCCATATTGTAATTTTGTCCGCTTGGCGAATGGCAAAGTAACCCGGTTGGCAGGCCTGTATCATCATGAAGCACATAACCGAAGTAACCGCTCTTTTCGTCCCATGCATAACGTTGTATGGCGCTGCTCATCGTTGCAATATGATCTTCATACTCCGCTATATCATTCTCCAAACCGCCAATCGCGGTTGCTGCCATTTTTAATATTTTGGCAATACGGATGGCATGACATGTGTTCAAAACAGGCGCTGCCTGCTCCGTCAGCCTACTGCGATGAACTTCAACCTGAGCAGGGTAATCGTCCCAACCTCCGGAATTATAGAAGTAGTCCCAAGTTTTTAACAAGCCCGAAGAAAGTGCAGCTGTCGTAGACCCTCCGGCTTTACCTGCATAGAACAGATAATACTGCCTCAGCTTTGGGTAGAAATAGTTCAATAGTTCTTTCGATTGCGTCTTGTTCCATAGCTCCAAAAACAGATAGTGCTGTACAGGAACCATACTGCCATGATGAATAAATGCCGCATGTGGATCACCAGGCTCTGTTATGTAAGCATTCAAGCATTCAATGGCCCTCTCCTTATCAAGCTCTGCTAACCCGATACCGATAAAACCGGAATCCCACGTATACAGACTGTCCCACCAACGACCAGGTGTATTGTGTCGAATATACGACCTTCTCGTGTAGACCGGGTAGACAACATTCATCGCAAGCGTTGCCTCCATCAGTTGTTGACTGAAGCGGTAACGCTCACCCGACGGATTGTATACAACGGCATTGGCCGGTTTGGCAGAGAAACATGCATCGTCAAATGAGTCTAGTGATGAATTGAATGCATGCAGTAGACGATTCACCTCTTCCTGACTACCGCAGCAGACTAAACCGTGAATGACCTTGCTCGATTGTGGAACAAGCGAAATCGGCCTCATATACACGTTGGTATAATGCCCTTCGCCTTTGCCCTTAAAGACGGATTGTACATGATCATGAACGTTATGGCGCATGGTTCGGTCAAGCTCGTCACAGTAAAACTCTCTGAGTTCATAATCGTTGAACGTCCACGATATTCCGTAATAATGTTCTATTCCTTCGTATTTCAGCAGTAAGGTGTTCGGCAGAGGCCCTGGAAGTATGTGCGGATACGCGTTAAGAGGCTGCTCAGGGAAGCGCACTTGATCTTGAGGCGCTTGATTCATTAGGACGAAACCGTCGAGCTCGGCAAGCTCTCCCTGGGTATCCGACAAGCATTCAAACACGATCTCGTACTCACCGGCCTGCAGTTCGCCTATGTCGATTGCAGCTATTGCGGTTGTTCCGGTACCTGCGAGTTGCAAGCGTCTCGAGGTCGGCCCGCTGAAGCAAAGTTCGAGACGGATTCCTTCCTTCAATCGATAACGCAGCAACAACTCCGCCTGTAACAGCGACTCCTTCAAATGAACTTTGTATGTGGCTCGGTCTCCCCTGTCTCTACCGAACATGAGAGCAGATCCTCCAACAAGACCTTGACCTCTTTGTTCGCCACGATAAAAACCATCGTATACAAGATGATCCGCAGGCCGCGGATTTGCATAATTCAAAGCCACGTAATCGAGAGCGTCTGTCCATACCGCTCCTTGAGGTAATTCAGGCAATGCCTCCCGCAGCAACTCCCCATGTCCACTAATCTGCGGAAAATGGATGGACGCCATGTTGTGAAGCACCACGTTCATCTTGTCGTCAGTTCTATTCGAGAATTCACAGCGAATCACACGAGCATTTTCGGACAAAGTGGTCCTAGCAAACGAAATATCGGCATATACACGATCCTTCCATTCCAATTCATGCCGATGCGTGTACCAGCTTAAATCCGGCGCCGCTTCCCATGGGTGGTATCCAGATTCCCACATGACATTCGGGACGTCTACTTTTCTTCTGTAAAATCCCGGGATCACACTTAGGTCAAACCTCCACCCCCGATTGGGATCCGCGATATGAGATATTCCGATATATTGTTTCCCGTAGGGTCCCCACAGAGGCAACCCCTTCAAGTCGTGTATACCAGATAGATGCTCCATCCCTAATATCTCCCCTCAAGGCCATTTCGGTAGCTACTGTGTAAGAAAATACCTATGGACTTTTTTAATTAACAGCGTTTTCATAAAAGCCGGGGCAAACACCCCCGACAGAATGTATGACCTAAGATAGCACGCTATTTTCAAAATTTCAACAAAAAAAGCGGCTACCTTAGCCGCATTATTGAGGGAAGTGTAAAAGGGAAAAAAGTCATCCTCATGACCCAATTATCCTTTTAATTTATTACCAAATTCATTTGTAATAGTACATTTCATTAATTGGCGCTGAAAATATAATTAACTGTATGGGATATCCTTAATAGATGCAGCACAAACTATTCCACTAGCGGATATTTTTCTAAAAAAGGGATGATATAAATGAAAGCGGTTTTAGGCAGCAATAGAGACAATGTCAAAATATACAGGAAAAATGGTATCGTATATACCCTAAAAAGAGATGGTCTATTATATTTGCTCTTACTGTTGCCAATCGCGTATATAGTCATTTTTAAATATGCTCCAATATATGGCGTATTGATGGCTTTTCAGAATTATAACATGTTTGAGGGAATTAAAGGGAGCGAGTGGGTTGGGCTTGACGTCTTCAAATACATTTTTACACAAGATAGTTTTTACCGCGCGCTTAGAAATACCCTGGTTCTAAACTTTCTGGACTTGATAGCGGGTTTCCCGGCTCCCATCATACTAGCCATTTTGTTGAATGAACTCAGACAAAGAAGATTTAAAAAAGTAGCGCAAACGGTTCTGTATCTACCGCACTTCTTATCCTGGGTCATTATTGGAGGTATGGTCTACCTGATATTTGCTTCAGGAGGCATGGCAAATGATTTCTTATCCAGTCTTGGTTTTGATAAGATTGATTTTCTGTCTGAGAAAACAAGTTGGCTGACCATGTATATAAGTATTGGGGTATGGCAAAGTGTAGGATGGGGTACCATCTTATATTTAGCGGCAATGACCGGAATAAATAAGGATTTGTATGAGGCTGCAGATATGGATGGTTGCAGCAGGCTTCGCAAAATATGGCACATTACTTTGCCTGGAATTAAGTCTACCATTGTTATTTTGCTTATCTTGCAAATTGGAAGGATGGTCTCGATCGGGTTTGATCGGCCGTATGTTTTGGGCAATTCATTGGTGACTGACTACTCCGATGTAATCAGCACCTATGTATATAGGATTGGGATTGGGGCTGGGGATTTTTCGCAGGCAACAGCTGTTGGACTATTTCAATCCGTTGTAGGGGTGATACTTTTAGTGACAGCTAATTTTATTTCCGAAAAAATTGGCGAGCAGGGAATCTGGTAAGGAGTGAGTTGATTGAATGTGAAGAAGAAAAAAACGAATCTAGTAGATGTACTGATTATATTATTTATTACCGCAGTATCAATCACCTGTTTGATTCCATTCTTTCATATGATTGCGCTTTCTTTAAGCTCCAATAATGCAGTTATTTCTCAAAAGGTTGCTCTTTGGCCGGTAGGCTTCACATTGAAAACCTATAAAACGATCTTAAGCGATGTACAAATGCTTTATACACTTGGCTATAGTATTGTGCTTACTATTTTCTATACAGTAGTTTGTATGTTTTTAACCGTATGCGCAGCGTATCCGCTTACCAAAAAAAGATTAAAGGGAAGAAGCTTCTTTTTAACCGCTATGGTATTTACCATGTATTTTAGTGGAGGTATGATACCTAGCTATATTCTTGTAAAAAACCTGCACATGATGAATACGGTATGGAGCTTAATTTTACCGGGTGCTTTGAGTGTTTTCAATATGATCATATTAAAAACCTTTATTTCAGCACTTCCGGAAGACTTGGAGGAAGCGGCGGCTATAGATGGTTGTAATGAGTTGGGGATACTTTTACGGATTATTCTTCCGCTGTCTTTGCCTTCTATAGCAACTTTAAGCCTCTTTTACGCGGTTGAAAGATGGAATGGTTTTCAGGATGCACTTTTTTATATAACAGATAAGAACTTGTATCCGATGCAGTTAAAACTGTACCAAATCATAACCGTCAATCAACAGTTAGATGCCCAGCAAGGTGAAGGGGGCAGTGCCGCCAATATTGTTCCCGAGGCAATGAAGGCTGCAAGTGTCATGTTTGCAACACTTCCTATATTGCTTGTTTACCCTAAACTTCAAAAATATTTTGTTGATGGCGCAATGACAGGCGCAATTAAGGGCTGACCCGATTTATTTCAATCAGGGAGGTGATCATTTTTCTGTGGACACCGAGGGTGTACCAATACCAAGCGGGATGAGTTTTTGAGTTGACTAAGTAAAAGGGAGAGGTCAAAAATGAAACTTAAAAAATCGATGGCTTTATTACTGGGTTCGCTGTTATTAACAAGTGCATTGGCAGGATGCGGAAGCAGCGATAAAAAAGATAGCGAGCCAGCGGCATCTGGAACGACTTCAGGTCCCCCGACTACACTAACGGTTGAAGTATTTGACAGAGGCTTACAGGGGCAACCGGATTTGAACAATAATACTTGGACCAGGTATGTCAATGAGAATTTTGGGAAGCCGAACAATGCTATTGTGAAATTTGTTTCGGTGCCCCGGTCGCAGGAAATTGACAAACTCAATGTATTAATGGCAGCAGGAGAGGCGCCTGATCTTTCATTTACTTATGACACCAACACCGTATCGAGATACGCTAGTACGAATGGCCTTTATGAATTGGATGATTTGTTAGATAAATATGGTAAGAATCTAACAGATTATCTGGGGGAAAAGGTTCTGTCTTATGGAAAGTTTAATGGGAAACAGGTGGCGATCCCTTCTAAACGGATTTCGCTGGCCTGGAATGGCTTGTATATCAGAAAAGATTGGCTGGATAAATTGGGAATGCCTCTTCCTACTACCACGGATGAATTGGAAAAAACGTTAATTGCCTTCAAAGATAAAAATCCGGGAGGCGTAGATGGTGTTATTCCTTGGGGATTGGCAGAAACCGGTATGAATTATAATATTGGGAATTTATTGCAATCCTTCTGGAAGGAACAGACAGAGGAAGAGTTCGTAACAACTCCGGACTGGCTAAAACCCGGAAATAAGGATGCGTATAAATTCCTCAACAAACTCTATAATGAAGGGTTAATCAGCCCTGATTTTGCTTTAGACAAAACTGCCCAGCAAGCGGATGCTGACGTTACAAACGGTAAAGTTGGATTCTTCAGTTCAAACTGGGATTATCCGTTAAGACAAAATATCGCTGATCCCTTAAAAGAGAATGTGCCTGAAGCAAACTTTGTTCCTCTTGATACCTTTAAGAATTACGAAGGAAAATACAAAAAAATTGCTTACAATGAAAATGGAGTGAGTGTCATTATCCCTAAGAGCAGTAAAAATGCAGAGTTGGCCATTAAATACTTGAACTGGATGGCCAATCCTGATGTATTATTCTTCCTGGAATTTGGAGAGGAAGGGGTTAATCACAAGATGGTTAATGGTATTCCCCAGACTATTAATCAAACCGGGGACAATATGCAACCTAGCGGCCTCAATCTTGACTATACGCTGGTAGTAAATGGTCCGGAGCTTGGCGACGAGGAGAAGAATATCAAGGCATTGGCTTCTTCGCTTCCGGGCTACGAAGATAAAGCAGAGCAATCATACAAAATTAATACTACGGACACTTACACAGGTTTCTTCTTTGATACGCCCATTCAGTCCGATATCAAATATAGTAAAACACTTGGGGATCTGAACAAGCAGATGGTGGATAGACTAATTGTCTGCAAGCCTTCAGATTTCGACAGTTTGTATGATAAGCTGACTGACGAGTATATGGCCGCAGGCGGGCAGGCTGTTATGGATGAAAAAGCGAAAGTCTATGAGGCGATGCAAGCCAATAAATAGTAAAAGTAATACTCATATAAGCCGATGACTTGTCATCGGCTTATATGAGGTAAAATGAGAGTAAAGGTATTCGTATTATTGTCGGAGTAAGCCATCAAGGGGGGACTTTCATGTATAGTGTGGTTATTGTAGATGATGAACCGTGGGCGATAAAAGGGATAAGGAATGCATTTAACTGGGAAAAATACGGGTTCGAAATAACAGGCCAATTTACAAGCAGCCATAAGGCTTATGAGTTTATATGCGAGGAGTGTCCTGATCTGGTTTTTATAGATATAAGGATGCCTGAAATTTCCGGTCTTGACCTCATTAGGATGACAAAAGAAAAAGGCTTAGATGTTGAGTTTGTAATTGTAAGCGGTTTCGCAGAGTTCGCTTACGCGCAGGAGGCTATAAGGTATGGGGCGTTGGATTATTTCCTAAAGCCCATAGAAATTGACATGGCAGATCCATTAATAAAAAAGCTGACATTGTATTTTTCAAAAAAGGGAAGCAATAGAAATAACCTTCTCCTAGAGGCCCTAACCTCAACGGATAAAAGTGAATTAAAACGACTAACTCAACTTTTTGATCATTCATCGGACTATTACTTTCGCGTACTTATTATTTATTCAAATAGTGAGAAAAAAGATTATCCCGACACAACGCTTTTCGATATGAAAAATACATTGAAAATTGAATTTGGATCAAGAAAGACATTATATATTCTCCGAAGTCAAAAAAGAACCGATTTGGATCATCAATTTGATTGTGCAGATTTCAACTGCGCAGATATAAAAACAGTAGGAATCAGCAGCATTTCCGATAACTATGAAAGTATTGCCAAGCTTATCAAGGAATCGGATATCGCAGCGTCAAAAATATTCTTAAGTGAAGAAAAAGGCATATTCGAATATGAACAAAAACTTGATTTGGTTAAACCGTTTATCGATGGAATTTCTTCTATGCTGCAAGAGAAAAAGTTTGAAGAGATGAATGACATCATGAAAAGACTCATGTATTTCTTCAAACAAAATCATTTAGGCATGGGGGAGGTCGTGTATTTATGGAATCAAGTGGTCAGTGTTTTGGTTAGCACCTATTATGAAGAGCTGAGGTACATGGAACTTGATTTCCTCAATTACTCAGAACTAAAAGAACGCTTTGAAAACTTTGAGTCCTTATGCAGTTTTTTATATGACATTTTTCTATACATTAAGCAACTGAACAGCCAGTCCATAATTGAAGGTGATATAAACTCTTATTTTGCCCAAATGATTAAATACATCGACAATCATTTTCAGAACAAACTATATCTTAAAGATTTATCCATGAAATTTTTTATAAACCAAGTATATTGTTGTCAACTTTTCAAAAAAAATCTTGGTAAAACCTTTTCGGAGTATGTCACTGAGCTGAGGATAAAAAAAGCTTGCGAGCTATTGAAAAATACGGATTTGTCCATTGAGGAAATTGCAATAAAAACAGGATATATGGATTACTATTATTTCAATAAAGTATTCAAGAAACAATGCGGGATAACTCCCACTAAATTCAGAAAAAGTTGATGATCTGGAATAGGACAGTTTTTGTTTGCACAGGATTGGAGTGGGGAATTTGCAGATAAGCAAACTGAAACTTAAACATCAAATATTACTTATCTTTTTGTTTTCGATTACTATTTTTACAATAATGGAGTTCTATTTCTATTCCAGCTTTTATGATCTAACTCAGAAAAGAGCGGCTAATTATGGAAATAGAATGATAGAACAAACACGTCAAAAGATAGATTCTGTCTTTAACGATATAAAAGTCAGTACAAACATCGTGGTTAATAATAGAATGATTCAAGAATTTACCATTGCTAATGACGATTACAAGCGAGATTTTGATATAGGACCTCATGTCATTGATCTAATGGAAAACATGAGCTCCTTTAATTCTTATGTGAATGGAATTGTTATAAATGACAATCATGGAAGACGAGTTTACAGTTTAGCTTCTGCAAACAGCGATATATTTTTTAAACATCAGTATGATGAATTTATCAAGACATATAAAGATGATAGTAAGCCTGCGGACAAAGGGAAATTTACAAACATATTATATGATGAAAGAACAGAAAATGAATATTTCTTTTATATAGCACCCATTATTGAATCCATTGGCGGGGAACATTTTTCTCAAGAAACAGGCTATTGTTCAGTAATGATTAACACCGAAAGGATACAAGAACTTGTTAAAAATACCGAACTGACGCCTAAGTCTGCATTGTACATTCTAAACAGCCGAAATGAGGTCATTGCATCAAACAATGCAAATTTCCGTGGCATTTTATTCAAGGATATCCTTTCAGCAGAAAGAAACAGTTTAACCATAAATGGGGAAGACGTAATCGTCCAAGAAAAAGATTTGGAGCAGGCGGACGGATGGCGTATCGTAAGTATTATTCCGGTGCATGAATT
The DNA here is from genome assembly GCF_056171975.1 of Paenibacillus terrisolis. NCBI lineage: Bacteria > Bacillati > Bacillota > Bacilli > Caryophanales > Paenibacillaceae > Paenibacillus > Paenibacillus terrisolis. The sequence continues at coordinate 91,179 of NZ_JBKFGG010000020.1, forward strand.
AACAACGGACATGAATGATATTAAAAAAATGAGTATTATAGTAGGAATTGGCATAATTATAAGCATGATGATTATGGGGTATTTTTTCTTAAATAATCTGACGCGGCCTGTCATGGGTCTTGTGGCGGATATGAGAAAGGTTGGTAAAAGAGACGAGAGATTTAGGGTGAAGGTACGCTCAACCAATGAAATTGGCGTTTTGGCCTATTCTATAAATAGCATGATTGACAAAATAGAAGAGATGACAGGAGATATGTTTAATACGCAAGCTAGATTATATGAGGCAGAGCTGAGCAAAAAGCAGGCTGAATTTTCAGCCTTACAAAGTCAAATCAACCCCCATTTTCTTTATAATACATTAAATTGCATAAGCAGTATCGGACTTGAATACGGCAGCAAGGAAATCGCACAAATCACTTCATGTATGTCAAAGATCTTTCGATATAGCATTAAAGAAGACGAACTTGTTTTGATCAGTGATGAAATTCAATGCATTCAGGCATATATGAAAATTATCTCTATTAGATATGAAAACAAGTTTTCGATGGAAGTAAAGGTAGATGAAACACTATTGGAAATGAAAACACCAAAAATGATATTGCAACCCATTGTTGAAAATTCAGTATATCATGGACTTGAAAGCATTGACGCAGGAGGACATCTTCGTGTAATCGGCAATATAGATGCGAACGGAGATGTATGTTTCCAAATATCGGATTCCGGAAAAGGGATAGATACAGATGAGCTTAAAAGGATTAAAGAAAAACTGAATATGGAATATTCGGAGAGAATGAAAAACAGTGATGTGGGGAAAAGTATCGGTCTTTCCAATATCAATAACAGGATCAAGCTGCTGTTTGGAGAAGATTATGGGGTAACGATAGAAAGTCAGCTTGGTTATGGAACCACAGTGACTGTTAAAATCCCAAAAATATAAAACAGCCGCCATATTTGCGGATTGTTCCTAGGGAAATACGACAAAAGGACACGAACCTTTATGGGTTAGTGTCCTTTCTTTGAACTTGGCGCCATATCACCATACTTCAAACTTCGGATGCCGAGAGATCATATAACTCTCGGGCCGCGTTTAGCAGATCTTCGGACTTTTCTGCAAACATATCGGACAGCCGCGAGCAGAAATGCTTTTGTTCCGGGGTTAATCCTCCCGCAAAGTGCAAAGCTTCGATGTAGCAGTAAATGAATGTGAAATGATCTGGCTCCAGTTCCGCAGTATTCGCCAAGCTGTTCAGCCGCTTCAAGCATTCCTCCGCCAAAGCGTTTCCCCAATACGCCAGCTTCTGAAAAACGGCATACTCCGATCTGTCCAGCGTAAAGGGAAGTCCTAATTGATAACTATTTAAAAAAGTATCCTGCATGGAATCCAAGGCCTTATCAACCGTTAAATAGCGATCCTGGGCCAACCATTCTTGAAACTGTCCGTCTTTCTCCTCTAAGTCGGGAAAAAGCTCATAGAGCGCATTTTGATGAATGGTTTTTCGCAGGGTTAAGCTTCGGTTGAGAAAATCATGATCCGTCGAGGCAAAGGCCACAAAGTTTTCAGTAGAGTTTAGTGCATCGAATGCTTGCTCGGCATGCAGTTCTAGGACTGCTTCCAGGATCAGAGCATAGTAGCCCGAGTCGATAATCCCTGCTTCGAACGCGATAATGGGATTGTCATTTGGCGCGAGCAGTACCTCATCTCTTTCGTAAGACGGACAGTCTGCGAATTTTTCCAAACCGTCGATTAACCTGCCGTACTTCCCCATATGTTGGTACCAAAACCGGAAGCCGAAGTTTCCAAGATTATATTTCAGTGAAATTTTATCCGCGTCATCCTCATAGTGAGAAGAGCTCGCTTGACGTTTCTTTTCGAACCGCTCAAGGGTATTTAGATATACATATATCGATTTATATTCATCTACATAGAGACTGAACGCATAGACTTCATGATTATCAGGACTGTTGGCAAAAGACTGAATGATTTCCTTGCATCCGTTTACCAACGCACGCACAAAGTCTTTTGCATAAATCGTCTCCACGTCTTTCGGCGGTTCAAGGTTGAATCTTATAATACCTTCCTCGCACAGGATGTAGTATCCTTTTTTATAGATCGGTGTCTTTCCGTCAAGCAGTCTGCCCAGCATGGAGTAAAACGTATTCAATAGACTTGCCTCCTGTCGGATAAATTTGTATCATATCAGCAGCTGTAAGATATATACATTCTACGTTGACAGCTTGCTTCCTTTTAGATGTACTGATCCTGTTTGCGGTAACCGGGCTTCTCTTAACCTTGACAAAGGGGTGCATATACCATGGCGCTGGAAGTTGCAACGTCCTATCCATTGGACGCTCTCAATTTTTTGAATGTGCTGACGCGGGACGATTTTTATGTGAAGCGGCATGAGGCCGACTACCATCGGTTTCAAGCTTTCCATACGGAGCAAAATCAGCGGCTGATGGCCGAGCTTGTTCGAGTCCAGGGCGGCACCATGTTGAGTCCCTACTTGACTCTGGCAGTCTCGTCGGTTCCGGATTTCGATACGTTGGAATTGACCGATTTGCTGGGATCTACCGAACGGCTGCGGCGCTATTTCAGCCAAACGACATATTTCGACGAAGAAGAATGGGAGCGGAAGAAATCGCTGTTTGCGTTCGCTCTCGAAATTATTGATCAGTTGGAACAAATCGGCTTTAAAGAAGATTGGCATGAGGAAAAGCTGCCTCTCCTGAGGGGCAAGGGAGAGGAATTTGCCGGGTTTGCCGCCCGGTATTCGATCTTTGAAGAGATTCAAAGGATGCTCGGGCCTTTAAACCGGGTTGACCGGATCAAGTTGTATTTATGCCGTTACGCCGCTCCCCATGGCATCAAAATTGTCGGCCCCCGCTACATTTCCGACGTTTCGTACCGAATGGAGACGACTCTGGGCATCGCCATCCACGAGATGTTTCATCCGCCTTATGAGGTGGGCGAGTTGAACGGTTCTTTTGAGAGGCTGAAGGTGGAACCGGCGCTGGTCCGGGCTTTTGAGAAGCAAAAGGACCGGTTCGGCTACAGCACGATCGAGGGGTTCATCGAAGAAAATGTGGTCGAAGCCATGGCCATGTACATATGTTATAAGATAGGACTTGAAAAAGAGCCCTACGCGTATTTGCAAAAGCATGATGAGGGTTCGCATGTCTTGTCCGTTCTTTTGCTAAACCGTTTGCAGGACCGCGAGAAAGACGGCGGCGTTCCTTTCCGGGATTATTTCAACGACTTTCTGCTGGACTTCCCCTATGGGGAAATGCAGGATCGGCTGGACCGGATTTTAGCGCGATCCGATGAGCGGAACGGAGGCAATTGACAAACCGGAAATCGGCGTGTTAGCATATGCACGTATTTTGAATGAGAAGGAGGTCAGCTTAGCTATGCATTCCGTTCGATTGAGATAGGACCGGCAATAAAAAAGCGGATTTTTTTCCATAGGTTTATGGGCTTTTTTGTCGTGCTTATTTCATGAATGGGACTCAACATAGATAAGTTGAAGGTGGCGCAGGGTTGTATTAGCCATGCCTTTATTCTTCTATGCCTTTTCGTTGGTATGCAGACTTAAAGTCCGTCATGTGGACTTAAGGCCTGCATTTTTTATTGCCTAAACATCAATAAGAAGCCAATAAAAATGCAGAGGAGATCGAAATATGAAATTACAAATAACGAATTGGAAGCGCAGCTTCTTCACGATATGGGCGGGTCAGGCCGTATCCATCATGACCAGCGCCATTCTGCAAATGGCGATTGTCTGGTATCTGACCGAAAAAACGGGCTCGGCCATGGTGCTCTCGATGGCTACCTTGGTCGGGTTCCTGCCGCAAGCGATCGGCGGACCTTTGATCGGCGTGTGGGTGGACCGTTTAAGCCGCAAAAAAGTGTTGATCCTGGCCGATCTGGTGGTAGCTCTGGCGGCCGCATCGCTGGCTATCGTTGCTTTTTATAGGGAACTGCCCGTTTGGGTAGTCATGATCGTATTGTTCATACGCAGCATCGGCACGGCGTTTCATTCCACCGCGCTGAACGCGACAACGCCCATGATCGTACCGGAGGAGTTCCTGGTCAAATCCGCCGGATACAGTCAATCGGTTCAATCGATCAGCTACATGGTCAGTCCGGCTATGGCCGCGCTGCTGTATTCTGTGTGGGATCTCAATGCCGTGATTGCCATTGACGTTGCGGGAGCGCTGATTGCCTGTTCCATGGTTGCGATGGTAGCGATCCCGAAACCGGAAGCTAGGGGAAGCTCGGAGCAGCAAAGCGGTTTTGCGGAAGAACTGGCCGCAGGATACCATGCGCTTCGGCAGCATAAAGGCTTGGTGGCCTTGCTCTGGGTCGGGGGATTATTCATTTTTGCTTTCATGCCGATTAACGCGCTGTTTCCTTTGATGACGATGGGGTATTTCGGAGGAAACATGAAGCATGCTTCCGCGGCGGAAATGGTGTTTGCCATCGGGATGCTGGGAGGAGGGCTGCTGCTTGGCAAATGGGGCGGCTTCAAGAACCGGACTTGGACCATCGTCGCCTCCGTTTCTCTCATGGGGCTAGCGTTAATCTTGGCCGGAATGCTGCCGGCAAGCGGCTTTCTCGTTTTCTTGATATGCTGCGCCTTGATGGGTTTCTCCGGTCCTTTCTACAATGGAGTGCAGGTGTCGCTGTTTCAGGAAAAAATCGAAGCGGAGTACCTGGGCAGAGTGTTCGGCTTGTTCGGGAGCGTGATGTCCGTGGCCATGCCGCTGGGTCTGGTGATTTCAGGGATTTTTGCCGACCGGATCGGCGTCAATGGGTGGTTCCTGCTGTCGGGCGTATTGATTGCGGGAGTAGCGGGGTTATGCCTGATCATTCCGGCCATTCGGAATCTGGATCGGTCTGCAGGTGAAGAAGCCGAATAATGGGAAAAACAAATCCACGGCCTTGCGGGCCGTGGGTTTGTTATGTCCGGAGAATTACTGCGGCAGTTTTAGTTCTTTGATTCGCTCTCTGTCTCAATCGTCACCAAACGATTTGCCGCATCCCAAGTCACATTGGCGTCAAACGATTCCGAGATAAAGCGTAAAGGCACGAAGACGTCATGGCCGACGAGAGTGGGGGCAGCCTGCAGTTTGCGCTTTTGGCCGTTTACTTTTGCAACGGAGTTGTCCAATTGAAGGATGATCTGCGTTCCTTTATTCTGGCTTGTAATTGTCTTTGTCTTCCCATCCCATTTGACATCCATGTCCATTTGCTCAAAAAGCGGTCTTAATTGAACCAGTATCGCCCCATTTTCCAGCAAAGGAGGTTGGTTAAAAGATACAGGCCGATCATCCAGCCATACTTGAATCGAATCGTTTTTCGCTGGCGTTGCCCCTTCGGAGCCGTCTACGGCAACGCCTCTTTGTTTTAATTGTTCTATGACGGAGGCCGCTTGCTTGTTCAGAGGGTTGCCCTCCAGCATAACCGCTTTTAAATTCGGCAGTTCCAGCAAGGCGTCAAGATTGGAAATATGGTTATGCCCCAAATAGAGGGTTTCCAGCGTTGGAATATCGCGAAGCGGAGAAATGTCCGCCACCTGATTATTCGTGATATCCAGCCAAGTAAGCGGAAGTCCCTTAAGGGGAGAAATATCTTTAATCCGGTTATGGTCCATGAGAAGGTCGGTCAAGCTGTGAAGATCGGATAACGGCTGGATATTCTCGATTTGATTCCCGCCGATGACGAGTTGGGATAAATGGGTCAACGAACGCAGCGGCTCGATATCGGCAACCTGATTCTCTTCAATGGCGAGGAAATCGATTTTGATTAATCCGGAAATCGGCTTGATGTCGGAGATATTATGACCTGGAAGTAAGAGTCCTCGAATATTGACGGCGTACTGAAGTCCTTCGAGACTGTTTATCGGTTCAGTCAGATCCTCGGGATATAACGAAGTCAACTTCAGCAGATCGGACTCATTGATAGGCTTGTCGTCAAGCTTCAACTCTGCCCTGATCGCCGCATCCAGACTGGCATCCTGGATGACGACTTCATCTGCCAGAGCATTTTGGGGCAGTGTCATCTGCATTGCGGCCAAAACGGTCAGAAGAAGAATAGCAGCAGCCATACGATACCTTTTATGTAACAACGATAGAACACTCCTTTAATATGTAAGATTAATTGAATTATAATATATTCTTTCTATTCATAGGTATGCGATTTGGGATACAAGAGCAACCGTGCATTCGTTGCCGAGCTGGTCCGCACTGCGCGGGAGCGGCGGGCGCTGAATGGGGCAGTCCTGGACTGGATTCAACAATAAACGGCAAACGGTGATTCCTCGAACTCGAATGATTTCACGAACTCGACTGATTTCACGAACTCGAGTGATTTTACGAACTCGAGTGATTCCTCGAACGATTCTCGAATAGCGGCCTAAAATGGCCTTATTTCACTCCGAAACCTCATTTTCTTGAAAATAGCGGTACAAAACGGCCTTATTTTCGGGAAAACGTTCAAAACCAAGGGGGGAAGGGGCTCTTCCGAAGAAATAAGGCCATAAAACGGCGCTATTTATTCAAAATGAGGACTCTCCCGTGGAATAAGGCCCCAAAAGGGCGCTATTCTAGGCGTCTGAGGGATGCGGCGTATTGGGATGGACCGGTGTACCTGAGCCGTTCATTTGTTTTGACGCAAATCCTCGAAGTTGATCCGGTATCGGGCAGCGATTTGTTAGGGGTTCTCAAAAGCCATTAGAGATGACTTCTGGGAACCCCTCTTTTTCGCGAATCGCTGCCGATAACAACGGAAATTAACATTCTTCTATTACTGCGACAGCAAGCCGAATTGGGGCTCCGTGCGGAGATAATAATTGCCCCGGACTTCTGCGGCCCAGTTGGCGAAGACTTCCCGCCACTGCACGCTGCTGAAGAATTCATCGACCGTTTGGTTCTCGGAATCCCATTCCACGAAGATGTTCAGCGGAGCAATGCCGCCGGCCCAGATGCCGCTATTCGTGTCGGTACCCCGTTCACGCACCAGCAGGATCGGGAGACCGAATTAAACGCCATGGAAGGCTCGATCTGCAAAAACACGGAACCTTGCCAAAACGGCGTTGTGGTCGGGATCTGGCCCGCGTTGGCGCCGACGATTTGCACGAGGAAGCGGCGGAAATTGATCGCCAGCAGCCCGTAGCTGGAGATGACCAGACGGCGGATATTGGTCAGGATGGTCTCCGGATATTGCTCGCTTTCCGGCAGGGTGCGGGGAAACAGCAAGGCTCCTTCGATTTCGAGAATCAGCCGGTCGAAGAATTGCTGCTGCAGCTCGTTTAACGTATTCGTCGTACTCAGGAAGATCGGAATTCGGAAGGCGCGATCGACGCATTCCTCGAAGGAGGCGGAGGCTTTCACGGCAGCGGGGATTTTGCCGATGATCGTCGATTTGCTTGCAAGGCTTGAGGTGGAAACCTGTTGGCCGCTTACGGCGGGGAATTTTTTAACCGCGTTGACGGGGGGAAGACTTTTTAGCGGAAATTGTTTGGTTGTTCCGGTCTTTGCTTTCACATCGCTCATCGTTATGACTCCTTAATTGGGCAAAATTCAAAACTCACCCCAGTTTATGTGCGTTCGCCCATTCGTGACACAGACGATAGAGTTCGAGAATCTGCCACCTGTTTCCATAGATTCATATTTACATAATAAGTTAAATATGTTATTGTTTGAGTGAATTGATAGATGAAACATTTCCTGGAATTTCATAAAAATCGTATGTATTGGTGCGCGCCATTTACATAAAAATGAATGATATTATCTTAAAGGAGATAATCATGATGAAGAGAACTAAAAAACTATCCATTTTGGCTTTTGCCTTTGTATTAGTTTTTACGGTTTTCAACGGCTCGGCTCTTGCCGCAAGTACGAGTGATACCAACATTTATGCCAATTTTGCCAAGGTAGGACAAGCGGACAGCATATTGCTGGAACAGGGTCAGCATTATATTCTTGTTGACACCGGTACCCACGGTACAAGTTCAACAGTAACCAATATGCTGAAGGCTCGAGGTGCAACGAAGCTTGAAGCCCTGGTCATTACCCATTACGATGGCGATCATGTTGGAGCCCTTAATGACGTTGTAGATTATCTTGCTTCAATAAACAACAATCAGGTTACGGGAAATATTGGCACGGTTTACGGACGTCTTTATGGTTCGACGGAGCTAACCAAAATCCGAGATTGGGATAATAATGGTTTCTATGAGAATTATATCAATTTCATTAATACAATCATAAGAATAAGCGGTTCCAGTATAGCGCCATTATCGATAGCGGCTAGTCCATCCACTGTGGCGTCAACCGGAAAGAGAGTACATGATGAAGGAACACTTTGGCAGTTCCCGAATCGGGACAATCCGGCTTTTGATTTCGGCAATGCGAAGATGAGATTTAAAAACCAAACAAAGTCTTATGTTAATGACCATACCATAGCCGATCCCGCAGATTTGGCCAAACAAGTGAATAATGATTCCTTGGTGTTTAGAATTGCAACGACAGGCACAAAAGCAAGTCTGTTGTTTCTTGGAGATGTGCAGGATCTTGCGGTTGCCGATTTAGTTAAAGACAACGGTACTTATCCGATCGGCAGCGATGTTTTAAAACTGGGGCATCATGGATATCAGGGGAGTACCTCGGAAGCTCTGTTGAAATTGTATCGCCTCCAATATTCCGTGATGACGGTGGCCAGCCAAGCTGATGCGTTACAAAGGATGCAAATCATCATAGACAGAAAAGACAATGTAGTAAAGTCGGATTTTGGCAAATTGCTTTACACGGGCACTACTGCATCATCTTACGGCACCATTACTGTAAATAGCGCCGGCACCATTTCGCAAACGGGGCTAGGCGCGCTTTAGCAGCAAAGCATAAGAAGTTGTGTTCGCCACTAAGACGACAACAAAGATACCCGCAGACGGGACGCTTTTGTTCAAAGCGACCGATCTGCGGGTATTGTTGTTTCTTCCGGTAAATTTCCGTTACCGCGTTAATTCAATTTGGTCCAAATTGATTAGTCCATTGTCGCCTGCATCGAATTTGTAGGTGATCGTATTGCTGCCCGTTTGGAGATTCAGGCTTTCCGTTTTGGTTCCCCAAACGTCCCAGTTGGCCAGAGCCGGCAGCGAGGTTTGTTTTATCTTCACCCCGTTGACGTAGATGCTCACCGTTCTGGTGATGCCGGAGCCGTTCGCATACCGAAGGGTTGTATTGTATGCACCGCCTGCAGGAACGTTGACCGTGAACTCGGTGGACGCCCCGCCGCCTTCATACCCGGCGACAAAGCCGGTGCCCAAGTAGTCGGCGTGGTCGGTCATTACTTTGGCTCCGCCGGACAGGCTCGCGTATTCGGCCTGATAAATATAGGAAGCCGGAGCCGAGGATGTGGCAAAATCGAGCCAGTTGATGTTAAAGCCGCCGTTTGGCATGTACAGGCGCAGGACCTGGTAGCCCGCTTGCAGGCCGACGGTTTGGCTTACCGTCGTATACGTCTGCCAGCCGCTTGTATTCGGCACGTTGATCGTGGCTAGTACGGATCCGGCACCGTCCTTAAGCTGGATTTTGCCGGTCGCATTCGGGCTGGCTACCCGGACGGAGAACGTGTAAGCGCCGGTGTTTTGCACCTGCACGCCGTAGTCCATCCACTCGTTGTTGTCGATGAATCCGACGTTTTGTCCGCCGCCGTTATCGCCGGTGGTTTCAGTCTCGACGCCGAACATGCCAATGTAATCCTCGGCTTCGATTCGTCCGGGGATGATGCTGCCGGAGGTTAACGGAGGTCCTAGCGTGATCTTGTCGAGATTGACCGGTCCGCTGTCCCCGGCGTCGAAGCTATAGGCAATCGTATTGCTGCCGGCTTGAAGCCGCAGCGTCTCCGTTTGCGTTCCCCAGCTGTCCCAGCCGCTCAGCGCGGCCAGCGGGGTTTGCTTGATTTTGACGCCGTTGACGTAGATGCTCAGGGCTTTGGCCGGACCCGATCCATTGGCGTACCGCAGCTCCACGTCATAATTGGCGAGGCTTGGAGCCTGTACGGTGAACTGCGTGGAGGCTCCCTGGAATTCGTATCCGGCCACGAACCCGCTGCCCGTATATCCGGTATGGTCGGTCATTACCTTGGCCCCGCCCGACAGCAGCGCCTGTTCGGCCTGGTATTCGTTGGTCGGCTCGCCGATGCCGCTTGAAGGTGTGAGCTCAATCTTGTAGGCGTTGGCGGCATACGTCCAGGGGATCGAAAACTGGATCGACTGGTTCTGAACCGCCGCGTCCAAAGACAACGTCACGGAAGGCGCGGTAACAGGATCCGAGTTGCCGATTTGCGAAACCGTGACATGAACCCTGCCGTTGCCGCCGACAAGATAGGCTGCCGAGTCGAAGTGGTCGATACTGACGTCTACATTGCCGATATATCCGCCTGTATTGCCCAGGAGGATCAACGCGGTCTGCTTCGCGGCGTCTTTGCTGGCTACGCCGTCGATTCTGGACGACGGAACGGTGGCGACCAGCGTGCCCGTCATATCGGCATAGGTTTTGTAGGTCCACCATTGTCCTTTGGTTGCCGAGTCCGGGGTCAGGGTGTCGTCAAGCAGCCCGTAATTGCAGCAGTGATCCCAAATCGCGTGGTTGGCGCCCAGCACGTCGGCCTTCTCCAGCCGGGCGAGATACCAGGCGGTGTAGCCGGAGTTTTGCTCCGCCTGCCAAATGTATTCGCCGATCGTAAAGCCGTCGATGGAGGTGATGTTTTTTGCGCTCAGCAGATTTCTGGCGGTTTGCACGTCGGCGACCGGATCGGCGCTGAAATGCCAGTCGAGAATGTCCGGAAGCACGTTGTTGGCCTTGGCGTAGTCAAGCCAGGCGCTGAGCTGGTTCGCGTTGAAGCCGCCGTAGCCGGGGCCGACGATCACCGCGTTCGGATCGAGCGACCGGATGAGCTGCACGCTTCTTTTCCACATTTCCGAATACTGCGCGGTAGATCTGGGCCAGAAATAAGCGCCGTCCGGCTCGTTCCAGATGTCGTAGCGGGCGTTCGTCATGTTGTTGGCTATTTTGTCCTGTACCAGTTGGGTCAAAAATTGTTCCCAGGAGGTCCAATTGCCGTTGTCGCCCGGAAAAATCGGCTGGTTGTTGTCCGGAATCGTCCGGCCGTCGGAGCCCCAGATGTCGCTCACCAGAATCTGATAGCTGGCGCCAAGCGCGTTCACCCGGTTGTATTGATCCTTAACCGAGTTGAAGCGGGGCAGGTAGCCGTTGTAGCCGCCCACCGCCCAGGCGCCGCCGGGAAGCCCCGCGCCGCCGCCGCGGAACAGCTTGGGCTTCAGGTCCGAGAGCAGCGTCCCCGCAGGCGCGCTGCCGTCCTGACTGAGCCCATAGAGAAATCCGGTGCCCCGGTAGGTCGGGGCACCAAGCGTCTGGCCGAGGTCGATGGTCACGGCCTCGCTCGCGGCATGCGCCGGGACCGGCAAGCTGAGCAGCGGAAGCGTCAGCGCCGCCGCCAGAACGGCGGAGAGCAGCCCCCGCCAGGTGTTGCGGGTAAATCCTGTCATCATTGATCACTCCTTCAAAGAGAATGGCATTTATACCTGAAATGCGTTGCCTCGGGTTCCCCGATCGGCTGATGGGAAGGCATGGTACCTGGGGAATTACCTGCAAATGTGCAGGCTTTTTCCCGCTTCAGCTTTTTAATGAGGAAATAACTGCAATAATACAGTTAATCTCCCAGCTTCCCCCTCATCAAGGCCGAAAAGATGAAAAATACCTGTAGATTTGCAGGTTTTATCATGCTTCGGGTTCCCGGGGCAAGAAATGCCTGCATAATTGCAGGTATGCATCTAAGGCCAGTGTGGACCTGTGGTGCCAAAGAGGGCAGAATCATGATGTAAATTCATTGATGCCGCACAAAGCGTGACGCGTAAACGGGATTGGTTGCTTTCCCGGTTTCATCAACCGCGAATGGAACGCTGCACGGTGGCTGCGGAAACTTCCATGGTGCGCATCGTGCCGGTCTGCGGATCGTAGACGGACACGGCGTGAAGCTTCGCGTCCTCGCCATTCCCACCGTACACAACGAACTCCAGCTCGTTCCAATCCATGAACGCCGTCGACAACGCCGGTTTGGCGTGCGGGATCACCGCGCCGCCGCGAATGAGCATAATGATGCGCAACGTACCTGCCGCAATCTTGTGCCAGCGCCCGCCTTCGTAACGTTTGCCGTTTTGGTAGTCGAACCACTCGCCCGGCGGCAGATAGACCTGGCGCTCCTCAGTGTCTTCGAAGAGAGGTGCTACGAGCAAATCTGCGCCGAACATATATTGATCTTCGATCATCCAGGAGCCGGGATCGTCCGGAAACTCGAAGAACAGCGCCCGCATCAGTGGATGCCCCGAGTCCGAGCAGAGCTTGGCCTGAGTGTACACGTACGGCATCAGGGCGTATTTCAGCTTGACGGTCTCGCGGAACAGCGCCTGAAACTCCTCGCCGTAACCCCACGGCTCCGTCGGCGGCGCCCCGTGGCAGCGGCTGTGCGAGGTGAGCATGCCGAACGCCAGCCAGCGGCCGTACAGCTCTTCCGGTGTGCTGTGCACGAAGCCGCCGATGTCGTGGCTCCAGAACGGGAAGCCGGACAAGCCCAGAGATAGGCCGGCCCGCAGGGTGGAGGCCATCGCGCTGTCCGTGTTTTCGGCGTCCCCGCCCCAATGAAGCGGATAACGCTGGCTGCCGGCCCAGGCGCTGCGAGCCCAGATGATCGACTCGCCGTTCACCCGCTCGGTGATTTCGGCGGCCGCCTTGTTGTACCGCAGCGGGTACAGGTTATGCTCGTGGAATCCGCTCCGCCCCGAAGCATACATGCCGCCGAGCGGTGCCGCTTCGCCGAAGTCGACCTTGATCGCGCCGACGCCAAGCTTCAGCAGCCCCGCCAGCTTTTCCTGGTACCAGGCCACCGCTTCGGGATTGCTGAAATCGAGGATCGCGTCTTCGGTCGGCAGGCTGCCGTCCGGCATACGGACCGCGAAGCCCCGCTCCAGGATTTCGGCGTACAACGAATTGTTCGGCGTAAAATACGGTAGCTGCCACAATGAAATCCGGTAGCCCTGCTCCTTCAGATCGGCGATCATCGCGCCCGGATCATCGAACCGGCTGGACGAAAACTCGTAGTTGCAGCGCCAGTCGGTCTCAAACCAGCCGGTGTCGAGATGGATGACGTCGCAGGGAATGTCCAGCTCCCGCAGCTTGGCTGCGACCTCCCGGGCTTCCGCCTCCGAGCTGTAGGTGATCCGGCTCATCCAGAGCCCAAACGACCACAGCGGCGGCAGCGGACTGCGCCCGGTCAGGCGGGTGTATTCGCTTAAAATCTCCTTCGGCGAGCCGAGGAAAATGAACAGATCCAGCTCTTCCTCGCCGGTGTAGATCGTATTGGTGTCGTCGTATGTCGCCCCGAAATCGAAGGTCAGCGGCGCGGAGGTATGCACGAACATCCCATAACCTTCATTGCTCATGAAGAAGGGGATCGGTTTGTACATTTTGCCCGTCTGCACGCCCAAAGCGTCCGTGGTGAACAAGTCCAGCCGCTGGCCGCGCTTGTTGAGCCGCGTAAACGATTCGCCGCCGCCGAACAACTTCTCGCCGGGCCTCAGCAGGAAGCTGGCCGCCAAATGGTGGCTCATATCCGCCGAGCTGCGCGTGAACGAGAAGGGCAGGCCGTTCGTGTTCAGCAGCGAGGAGCAGTCCTTGAAATGGCGGGTTTCGGTCAAAATACGGCCGGACGCGTCGCGGAACACGATTTTCCAGGGATCGCGCACCACGGTGACCGAGCCGGCCGGCCCGGAATAGACGATTTCTCCGCCGTTGTCCTGGCGGCTCGGGAAGGCTGGCGGATCGCTCTCCGCCACGCCTTCCGCCAGCATCAGGGAAGGGGCGTCCGAAATGTTCGAAGCATCCGCAGCGCTCGCAGCAGGGCCAGAAGCCCCCGAAGTCCCGGCAGCCCCCGTCTTCCCCCGCCGTCCCAAGCCCGGATTCCGGGTGCTCACGCGCAGCCGGATCGTCCGTTCGCTAATAAACTCCAGCCGGAACGGCGTTTCCGGCGACTCCCGGTATTCCTCCGGGAACTCCCAGGCGGACGCCTCCGTGAACGGGTAATCGATTTGATTGAAGGAGAGTCTTGGCTTGCGCAGATATCTTTTCCACTCCAAGGTTCCTGCCGCCTCTGCCGAATCAAACGAAGTCGCATGCGACGGGAAAAAGTAGTTGTCCGCAAGCCCCGCAAACTCCGCTTCCATACTGACGGGCTGATTCAGTCCTTTTGATTTGATTTCCATGGGTCCATCCTATCCTTTCACGGCGCCGTTCGTCAGACCGCTGACGATATAGCGCTGCACAAAAATGAATAACAAAGCGACAGGGAGCATGCTCACCGTGCCGAAGGCCATCGTGTTGTTCCAGGACGTGCTCTGGAAGCCGAGGAAGTTGTAAATGCCCGCCGTGATCGGCCGCAGCGATTCTTTGCCGATGAACGTCATGCCGTAGATCAGGTCGCCCCAGGCGAACAGGAACGAGAAGACCATAGCCACCACCACGCCCGGAATCGCGATCGGCAGCATAATGCGCAGAAAGGTCGAAAACGTGCCGCAGCCGTCGATTTTGGCGGATTCCTCCAGCTCTTTGGGCAGGGTGGCGAAATACGTGCGCAGGATGACGACCGAGAACGGAATGCCCGCTGTGGCGTTGGCCAGAATCGTGCTCCAATAGTTCGGGCCGATCAGGCCGATGTTTTTGAACAGGACGAACAGCGGCGTGAGCAGCAGGGAAGCCGGCAGCATTTGCGTCACCAGGAACACCAGGATAAAAGCGTGGCGGCCGCGGAACTTGAAACGGGCCACGCCGTAAGCCGCAGGGATCGACAGCACCGTGGAGACAAGCAAAGCCCCGACCGCGATAAACAAGCTGTTGCGGAACCCGTTCCAGATGTCAAAAGAAGATCCCGACAACTGCTCCGTATAAGATTTAAGCTGCCAGGTGTGCGGGAACCAGGTTTGCGGAGCACGGAAGATTTCCCCCTCCGTTTTGAACGAGGTCACCACCAGCCAGTACAGCGGGAACAGGAACAGCAGCACCAGAAGGATACTCACCAGCGGCAGCAGCCAAGGGGAGGATTTTTTTAGCGTTTTGGCGATGGCGTTCATAGTTGTTCCTCCTTGTTCAGCAGCTTCAAGTAAAAGATTCCGACGATCAGGAGCAGCACGAACATGACGTTCGATACAGCCGCGCCCTGACTGTACTTAAACTGGTCAAACGACATCTTGTAGGCGAAGGTGGACATCATTTGCGTCGCGTTGACCGGACCGCCGTTCGTGATGATCAGCACGATGTCGAACACTTTAAACGTGTAGATGAACCCGAGCACCAGCAAAGACAGGATGGACGGTTTGAGCAGCGGAAGGGTAATTTTGAAAAAACGCTGCGGCGCCGCGGCCCCGTCAATCGCCGCGCTTTCGTAGATGTCCCGCGGAATGGTGGTCAGCCCCGTCGTCAGCAGAATCATGTTGAACGGGATGCCGATCCACGTGTTGGCGAGGATCAGGGTGAACATCGCGGTTCCCGAAGTGACCAGCCATTCGACCGGACTTGCGACGAGATGCAGGCGCAGCAAGAAGTCATTGACGATGCCGCCCGTGCTGAACATGAATTTGAACATCATGGCTGTGATCGTCGCCGGCAGCAGCCAGCTGATCATAACCAGCCCGCGCAGCCGCTGCGAGAAGCGGAACTGCAGGTTGAACAGCAGCGCCATCGCGAGGCCGAACACGAACTGGAGCACCAGGCAGGCCACGGTGAACACCAGCGTATTGATCAGCACCTGCTGCAGCGTGCCTTCCTGAAACAATTCCTTGTAGTTGTCGAACCCGACGAACGGCTGATGTCCTTTGGATAAATTCATGACGTTGACGTCAAACAGGCTCAGCCGGATGTTGTCGATGATCGGATATCCGACGAAAAAGATCATGTATAACAGCGCCGGAAGCACAAACAAATATCCGGCGAGTCGTCCTTTGGACCGGCTCATGCGTCTCTCCACTCCTTCCAGTAAAAGTGGAGTACCGATTTGAAATCCGAGTACTCCACCGACTTGTTTATTTTTCGCTCATGATTTTATCGATCTTCGCTTGTGCCTCATTGGCGGCATCCTCCGGCGAGGTGCTGAGCGTCAGCGTTTTGCTGAGCGCTTCGGAGATGGCGCTGGAGATTTCCGGCCATTTCGGATGCGGGCCGCGCGGCTGAGCGTATTCCATGTTTTCGGCGAATACCTTGAGCTGCGGGTTATCCGTCCAGTATGGATCGCTGGCCACGTCTTTGCGGGCCGGGAAGTAACCGAAGTCTTGGGCGAATTTCTTGCTGACTTCCGGAGTAGCTACGTATTTGACGAATTCCACGGCTTCGTCGACGTTTTTGCCGTCGATGACACCGAGATTTTCGCCCCCGAGTACGGATGCGAACTGCTTATCCTTCGGCACGAAGGCGATGCCGAATTTCATGTCGGGCGCCGTTTTGGTCAGGTCGGGAATTTGCCAAGGGCCGTTGATCATCATGGCCAGATTGCCGGCGGCAAACTGTTTCATGACGTCGGACTGCGTCCAGTTGATGACTTCCTTGCTCATGGAGCCGTCTTTGATCAGGTCGGCGAGAATGCCGTATGCTCTGGCTCCGTCGCCGGCCACATGGTCAAAGGTAGCACCGGTGGACATCAGCCACGGCAGGAATTGGAACGTGCCTTCTTCGCTTTGCGGAGCGGCGAGCCCGAGGCCTTTGACATTGCCTTTGGTCAGCGCTTTGGCGGCGGTGCGCAGCTCATCCCAGGTTTGCGGAGGCTGAACGCCGGCGTCGGCGAGCATTTTTTCGTTGTAATAGAGGGCCAGGTTGTTGCTTCCGAGCGGGATCCCGTATTGCTTCCCGTCGTAAGAGGCCGATTTCCACGGGCCTTCGTAATATTGGTCTTTATCCGGCCAGTCGGCCAGCTTGTCGGTGATGTCCGCGAACAATCCCATCGCGGCGTAAGCGGCGTGGTCCGGGTTATCGATGATGACGATGTCCGGCAGATCCGACGCGGTCAAGCCGACGGAAAGACGTTTCTTGAAGTCGGCGAAAGGAATGTAGACCGGATCGACTTCGATGTTCGGATGCTCTTTCGTAAAGCCGTCCGTCATTGATTTGACGATATCAAACTGCGCTTTGCCTTCGTAATAGAACCATAAGGTCAGCTTCTTCTGGGCTTCGTCTTTCGTCTGATTCCCCGAAGCATTGGACGAATCCGTTCCGCCACCGTTCCCGTTCGTTCCCCCCGCGTTCGCATTGTTGTTCGAGCCGCCGCAGGCTGAAAGCGCTAACGAAAGGATCAGCAGCAAGGACATAAGCATGAGACTGGTTTTAGTTCGCTTCACTTCGTTTCCCCCTTGAGCTATGATTGTCGACACCCTTAGTGTAGAAGAATGAAAACGCTTTTAAAATTCTAAACCTTTAAGAAAGGTGGAGAATGTTAAGGTGAGTTTGGAGTCACTCCTTGTGGATCATCCGCTGGTACTCCGCCGGGGAGAGCCCGGTCACTTCCTTGAACACGCGCGAAAAATACTTCGGATCGGGATACCCGGCCAGCTTGGCGATCTCGAACATTTTGCGCTCCGTCGTCTGCAGCAGCTTTTTGGCGTGGGAGATCCGGGTTTGCTTGAGGTACGCGGAAAAATGGTTGCCCACCTCCTTGGCGAACATCGCACTGAGATATTCCGGCGTAATGTGCAGCGCGGAGGCCGTTTCCTCCAGAGTAACCCCTTCCTGGAAACGGTCGTGCACGATTTTGAGCGCCTTTTGTACGATTAAGCTGTACGCGGGCTGTTCCTGCCGCTGTCCGATGTCGGCGATATCCCGCAGAATCCGCTCCAGCGCGGCTCTTAGCTCGTGTCGCGTTTGTGATTCAAGCACCGGCTGCAGCCAGGCCTTCTGGAGGCGAAACACCCATTCGTCCCCGTAGGTTTCGCCGATCATCTGCAGCGCCGAAGTCGCCAGCCGCACCGTGCCGTCCAAAATATGCTGCGGATCGTAACATCCCGCATAGCAAAACTCCAGCCACTCGGCAAAATACCGCTCCAGCCGCTCCGGTTCGTAGGCGGAGACGGCTTTTTTCACTTTATTCTCCAGCGCGTGGGGGAAGAGGAGCTTGGCAGGGGGAAAGGACTGGGCCGATGCGGGAATCTGGCGCTTAGATCCTATGTCGGCTCCGGCTTCCGTTCCGGTCACCCCAGCCCCGCCGATGCTCTCGTCCTCCGCGATATGCAGGACTTCCGCCTGTTCATCGATGGAGATGAACCACTTGCGGGCCGCGATGAGTTGATCGAAACCCGCTTTGAGCCGTTCCAGCTCAGGCACTTTGACAGTGCTGACGGCGGCGTGGGGCGCGGTTTGGCGTACGAGCGGCGTCAGTTCAAGGTCGATAAACCGCGCGAGCTCGTCATCCGTGCCGGGTCGGCCGGATTGAAGCAGCAGGGCCAGGCAGGCTTCCTGTGGGACGGCAAACGCGAAATGACGGTGGAGCACTTCGGCATGGTTAAGACGCTGGGTAAGCTTGGCTTTGAGCTGCGGCAGCACTTCCTTGTCGCCCGGCCGGCCCACATAAAAGGTCGCCAGCCGGAACGCGGCGCCCGGCTCAAACCCGGCGGCTTGCTCCAGCAGCGGCGCCAGCACGGCCGGATCGGCCTGACTCACCGTCACGGCCTGCTGCAAAAAATGCTCCAGCCGCGCCGCCGCCGTTCCCTGCGGCACGCCCGAGATTTGCTGCAGCCGCAGCTCCTGCTCCGCTTTTTCCAGCGTGAGCTGCAAATCCTCGGCCGTGATCGGTTTTTCCAGGAACTCCAGAACGCCGAGGCCGAGCGCTTTTTTGGCATATTCGTATTGGGAGAAGCCGGTCAGAATGACGGTCTGATGCCGGTGCCCCCGGCGCTTCAAATCGTCCAGCATGTCGATGCCGCTGAATTCCGGCATTTTGATGTCCGTAATGACGAGATCCGGGCTCGTCGCTTCGATGAGAGCCAGTCCTTTCGCCCCGTCATCGGCGTCGCCGACGACCTCATAAGGCGCGCCGATCCGCCCGATCAGCTTGATAATCCCGTCCCTGGTGTTGTCTTCGTCTTCAATCACTACGATTCTCATAGCTGTTTTTCGTCTCCTCTCCAAATGGCGGGCATAATCATCCGGACTTCGGTGCCGGCTCCCTCATGGCTTTCAATCGTACACGACGCCTCGTCTCCATAATACATCCGCAGCCGGTCGAGTACGTTGCGGATGCCGATTCCGCTAAGATTGTCGGGGTTTTCTTTAAGAATGGCCGCCAGCGTAGCCTCGTCCATGCCGCAGCCGTTGTCCCGGATCACCCATTCCAGCCGCTGATCTGGGGAAGAGGTTCCTTGAGGCGGCGCGGATCTTCCGCTGTCCGCCGGTCCTTGCAGCAAACGGATGCCGATCCGCAGCTCGCCGCCTTGTTTGACGCCGGCGAAGCCGTGAATGATGGCATTTTCGATAAACGGCTGCAAAATCAGCTTGGGAATCAAGCAATCCAGCGCGCGGTCATCCCGCTCGACGGTGCAGGAGAAGGAGGACCGGAAGCGGTGCTGCTGCAGGAAAATATACCGGTCCATCCACTGCAGCTCCTCCCGGACAGCCACGCGTTTATTGCTGTCCTTGATGCTGTAACGCAGAATCTGCGCCAGCCCTTTCAGCATTTGGCTGATCTGGTGTTCTTCTTTTTCAATGGCCAGCCAGTTGATCGAGTCCAGCGAGTTGTACAGGAAGTGGGGGTTGATCTGCGCTTCCAGGGCGCGTATTTCCGCTTCCCTGCGCTTTTCGCCGGTCTCCTTGACCTCATGCATCAGCTCGTTGATCGTGTTCATCATCTTGTTGAAGTTGAACGCGATCGTCGAAATTTCGTCCCGGGCCGACTCGTCCACATGTGCGGTCAGCGTGCCGAGACTGGCGTTGCGCATGGCTTTGACCACCCGGCGGATGGAGTTCGAGAGCCGGCTCGAGAAATAAAAGATCAGCACCGCCGCCGCCAGCAGAGCCGCGATGCCGACCGTAAGCGTCAGCCGCCGCATGGCGTACATTTCGCGGAACAGCTTTTTCTGGTCGATCAGGTTATAGATGGTCCACCCGCTGTTCGGGTTAACGTAGGTGTTGCTGATGGTGGACTTGGTCAAAATATCGCCCACGCGTTTGCCGATGCTGCTTTTATCCGGCGAAGAAATAATCGTCCCCTGGTTGTCCGCAAGAAAATTGCGGTTATCGATCTGCCCGGCCGACTCGCCGCCCGGCTCCGAAACGTTGATGGCTTTCGCCAGCACCGACTCGTAAACCGTAATCACGGCCACGCCCATACTGTCCAGGCTGATCGCATTGTAGTCCGTTAGCTTGCGGGCCAAGTGGAAGCCGTACTGCTCGCTGGAGTTGATCGAGTACATCTTTTCCGGAATCGTCATGATGCTGCCGGTCTTATTCGCCACGGCGTTCTTGTACAGCGGAAGCTCCTTGACATTCGGCACCCGCGTCCACAGATTGTCGTACGGCGACCCGGTCTGCCGGTCATAACTGATCAGCGTCCCGTTACTCGCAAAAATCGCGACGCTGCGAATCCCACCCTTGGCGTACGAGTAGGAGGCGAGCATGTTGATCAGCTTGCGCTTGTTCAGCTCCACATTTTCCGTCGGATGGTTAATCTCCCCGAGCAGCCGCACGACGTCGTCGTTGGTGATGATCTGATACAGCAGATCCTCATACGCCTGCAGCGAAGTGTCCAGATTCTTCGACGTCTGCACCAGATTCGCCTCCACCAGCACATCCGTCTTCCGCTTCATCGCGTCGCTGGACACATAATAACTGACCATCTGCACCACCAGCACCGGCAGCAAGCTCACCAGCATGGCCAAAATCAACTTATTCCGATAATTAAACCGCCATTTTGTCATAAGTGCGCCTTCTTTGTTGAGTGATTTGGGAACGGTTACAAGAGGGAGTAGCACCGAGAGAGTGAAGTCGAAAACCAATTATATTCTATTTCACATTTAAATATGGGAGGGGGGAGATGTAAAGTGGAGGAGAAAATATTCAGTAGGTAATTTATTGAAAAGTAATTATAATTAGTATTTATAGAGCCAATTGTTTATACAACCTAATTTAAAACCTCAGGATTTATATTAAAAAAGTAATAATATTTTGTTGCATAACTATTATTTATTGAGAAGCTCTAAATTATGGTGCGAATATGAAGTGAACATGATTTTACTAGGGGATTCGCACCTGTATTATTTACTTTATTTTTATATTTTTCATAAATTATCTATATTTTTTATGCTACTCGTCTTAATTTATTGTCAATTTTTACAAATAATTTAATGATTTTCATTTTTCTGTATGAAAATCGCTGTCGCACCCCACGCGGGTGCGTGGATTGAAATTTTTAAGCGAACTTTGAGTAAACTTCTCCCACGGGAGGTCGCACCCCACGCGGGTGCGTGGATTGAAATTAAAAATCAGGTTGTGAAAGAACATGACGACCACGTCGCACCCCACGCGGGTGCGTGGATTGAAATTTGATTATGATACAATTACGAAAAAATATGAACGTCGCACCCCACGCGGGTGCGTGGATTGAAATTATCCATCCGGAGAGATCAATCACAGGAAGCGAAGTCGCACCCCACGCGGGTGCGTGGATTGAAATTTTAAACGCGCCCTCAAGCTGCGAGTCCCAGACGTCGCACCCCACGCGGGTGCGTGGATTGAAATTGGGATGCTTTGCCTACAAATTTTGTAAAGAATTGTCGCACCCCACGCGGGTGCGTGGATTGAAATGTAAATCGTTATTCAAGATAAAAAAGTTGCGAAAATGTCGCACCCCACGCGGGTGCGTGGATTGAAATATTTCAACGCCTAAGCGTTTAGTACATTCCGACTCGTCGCACCCCACGCGGGTGCGTGGATTGAAATGTAAATCGTTATTCAAGATAAAAAAGTTGCGAAAATGTCGCACCCCACGCGGGTGCGTGGATTGAAATATTTCAACGCCTAAGCGTTTAGTACATTCCGACTCGTCGCACCCCACGCGGGTGCGTGGATTGAAATCCATTCCGGGTACATCTTGCGCCAATACTCTTGGTCGCACCCCACGCGGGTGCGTGGATTGAAATGCTTGCAGCCGATCTTCTGTCGTTTGCTCTGCGGTCGCACCCCACGCGGGTGCGTGGATTGAAATATCGTAAAATTCAGAGTCGCATAGGAAACCATAAAGTCGCACCCCACGCGGGTGCGTGGATTGAAATTGTGTATCTCCGCCGTCATGGACAAAGAACATCGAGTCGCACCCCACGCGGGTGCGTGGATTGAAAGGGCGAGTTGACTCATCCCAAATGCGGCGGCATTCTCCTGTCGCACCCCACGCGGGTGCGTGGATTGAAAGGGCGAGTTGACTCATCCCAAATGCGGCGGCATTCTCCTGTCGCACCCCACGCGGGTGCGTGGATTGAAATACGAATTATCCGGTAAAGGGTGCTTATAAAATTACGTCGCACCCCACGCGGGTGCGTGGATTGAAATCCTATGTGTCGAGCGTGCAAAACCTCGATACCAGTCGCACCCCACGCGGGTGCGTGGATTGAAATTTCGAGTTGACTCATCCCAAATGCGGCGGCATTTTCCTGTCGCACCCCACGCGGGTGCGTGGATTGAAATGCAAAAGTCGTCACTACAGCCAAATATATAGTGCGTCGCACCCCACGCGGGTGCGTGGATTGAAATAGGAAGAATCTTCCCGTCTGCCGGTCATGGCCAGTCGCACCCCACGCGGGTGCGTGGATTGAAATGACAATCGACAGAAACCGCCAAATAATTGGTACGATCGTCGCACCCCACGCGGGTGCGTGGATTGAAATAGTACCGGTAGCGGCAGCCAATCTCCCCAGCCGGGTCGCACCCCACGCGGGTGCGTGGGGTGAAATGCTGGCGGCATAGCGCAAACACACAAGGCGTTCGTCGTCACGCAGGCACATGGAGCAGTCATTTGCACAGCAATATTGTCTCGTCGCCCCCACAAAGGTGTAAGTTTATCTTAATGCTCTATGAAAAGGGGAGTATTTTATTTTTTTCCTTGATTTCAAATTTGGTGATCAGAAATAAAAATAGAATATTGTAGAATTTTGGGAGGAAAGAAGGATAGGTCTGGAGAAATAAAAAGATAGTTCAAAAGGAATATTATAACAATTTCATTAAAGTAGTCACTTAAACAAATTATCGCTGATAAGAGGTGTATACATTGGAATACATCGCCCATATTCGTGAAAGCGACGGACAGAATCAATCACTTGAAGCACACTTGTTAGGGGTTAAGAAACTCGCAGAGACTTTTGGCTCAAAGATTGGAATAGCGCATATTTCAGGTCTGGCAGGGCTGCTTCATGACATGGGGAAGTTCACGAAGGCATTTTTTGATTATCTTATCGAAGCGGTAAGTCATCCGGATTCCCCACCAAAACGTGGCAGTGTAGACCATTCCACAGCAGGTGGACGACTCCTTTATAACGAGTACCATACCGGTAAAATCAACCCGGAAAAAGGAATTTTAGCCGAAATAATAGGCAACGCGATCATATCTCATCATTCCTATTTGCACGATTTTCTGAATCCGGATTTGGAATCGCCATATTTACGACGGGTCTGGGATAAAGACGATATTGTGGACTATGACCTAAGTGTGCAATTATTTTATGAACAGGTGATGAATAAACAAGATTTTCAACAATATGTGGATCAGGCTGTGCAGGAACTGCGCCAGTTCCGGGATACCCCATCTTCTTTCAGTACGGAAACAAAATATATGTTTTTAACGAAATTTGTGTTCAGTGCACTGATCGATGCCGATCGCACTGATACTCGGCGATTTGAAGACAAGATCGAAGCTGAAGAGGAGGAGACTCCTCCTGCCGAGGAGCTTTTTCAAAGCTATTACGATAAGCTAATGGCCGAGATACAGTCATTGGCTAATGGGACTGGCTCCCATTCCTCTATTAACCGATTAAGAAGCGAAATGTCGGAACAGTGCGGTCAGTTCGCGTACAAGCCTTCCGGCATCTACACATTATCCATCCCCACTGGAGGCGGAAAAACGCTGGCCAGCCTAAGATATGCCCTCAAACACGCGGCTATTCATGGAAAAAAGCACGTCATTTATATACTTCCCTATACTACGATCATTGAACAAAATGCAGCCGAGGTACGCCGAATTTTGCAGGATGATATCCGTATACTTGAACACCATTCCAATGTAGTAGATGACACGGATAGAGACGACGAATTAGAGGACGGGGTTGTGAATATAAGCCAAAAACTGAAGCTGGCCAAAGATAATTGGGATTCTCCAGTGATTTTCACCACTATGGTACAATTTTTGAATGTGTTTTATGCCAGGGGAAGTAGAAACGTTCGGAGACTGCATAATCTGAGCGAGGCTGTGATTGTTTTTGATGAAGTGCAGAAGGTTCCTGCATCTTGCATATCTCTATTTAATGAGGCACTGAATTTTTTGAAAGATTATGGCCGTTCCTCCATGGTGTTGTGCACAGCGACTCAGCCTGCTTTGGATTTTGTGGAGCACGAGCTTCATATTAATCCGGACGCGGAGATGATTCAGGATCTGGATCGGGTGATAGCATCTTTTAAGCGTGTAGAGATCCAGGATGAAACTGCAGGCGCAATGTATACGAATGAAAAACTCGCAGAGTTTATACAGGATAAGCTGGAAGAGAAACGCAACATACTAGTCATCTTGAACACCAAATCGGTGGTAAAGGACCTGTATCAGAAACTGCTTGCCGAACTGCCGGATACGCCTATTTATCATCTGAGTACATCCATGTGCGCGGCGCATAGAAAGTATATTTTAAGTAAAATCCGAGTCCACCTGAAAAATAAAGAAAAGATCGTTTGCATCAGCACACCGTTGATCGAGGCAGGGGTTGATGTCAGCTTTGAATGCGTCATTCGCTCTCTGGCTGGGCTGGATTCCGTTGCTCAGGCTGCTGGAAGGTGTAACCGACACGGTGAAGACGCCTTACAGCAGGTTTATGTGATTGACCATGCTGAGGAAAATTTACAGCATCTGCACGAGATCAGGAAGGGCAAAGACATCACCAAGCAAATGCTCGTTGATATGCAGCGTGAAGCTGCAAGCCATGGGGGCCATCTTTTGTCGGTTGAGGCGATGACGTTCTATTTTCAGCGCTTCTATTCGGATGTTAAAACGTCGTTGGATTTTCCTGTTGCCAAGCTGAGAATGACGATGACGGAATTGCTTTTCGCCGGCCCTCGTGAGAATAAGTATTTTCAGGATTATTGCACCAACTATCAGCAAAGGCTTCCCTTATTTCTGTTGAACAGCTACCGCACGGCGGCTGAGCATTTTCACGTTATCGAAAATTTGACCACTTCGGTTATCGTTCCCTATGAAGAAGGCGAGAAGATTATTGCTGAACTGAATGGGGCGGAGCGTATCGAGGACTTCGGCAGGATAATGCGGAAGGCACAACAGTATACGGTCAATCTTTATCCGCATGAACTGCATGAATTAGATCGTAAGGGCGGACTGGAAAGATGCCTTGACGGGCAGATTCTGGTACTGAAAGACGGTGCGTACAGCGAAGAATATGGTCTGGATCTCAAGAATGAGAGTTGGGCAGGAAGTTATTACTTTGGCTGATGTTTGAGTAATGGCAAAAAACCTATCTGCATAATCAGATAGGTTTTTTCACCATACAGTATATTTTTCAATCCGCGCCCGGTTTAGTGAGCGACAAAATCCACGTTATTATATCACAAGGAAGATTGTTTATAATAAATTCATATAATGTATAGTGAACATATATTTACATTACCTGGATTTTGGATTAAGATAAGTGTATAAAAATTCCAAACGAAAGGAGGTGAAGTAAATGATTCGAAACTCAGTAGAATTCTCCGTATACGGGAATTACGCCTTATTTACCGATCCTTTAACCAAACTTGGCGGCGAGAAGCTGAGCTATCAAGTCCCCACCTACCAAGCGATCAAAGGTATTGTAGAAAGCATCTACTGGAAACCAACTATCTTGTTCGTTGTGGACGAAGTACGGGTCATGAAGGCGATCCGGATGGAGTCTAAAGGGGTTCGTCCCATCGACTACAGTGGCGGGAATACACTTGCCAACTACACCTACCTGAAAGACGTGCATTATCAGGTCAAATGTCATTTCGAGTTCAATATGAACCGACCGGACATGGCTTTCGATCGCAACGAGAACAAGCACCATAATATTTTGAAGCGCAGCGTCCAAGCCGGTGGGCGCAGAGATATTTTTCTCGGGACGCGGGAGTGCCAGGGATACGTAGAGCCTTGCATATTCGCAGAAGGGGAGAGTTTCTACGATAACTACGGCGAAATTCACCTGGGCACGATGGTGCATGGCATCAACTACCCGGATGAAACGGGCAGGGATCAAATGGAGGTTCGGCTGTGGCAGCCGGTGATGAAAGACGGTGTCATTTCATTTCCAAGGCCAGAGGAATGCACGCAGGTTCGCATCATTTCCGAGATGAAATCTAAGCATTTTGATGCGATGAACGTAGAATCCGCAGATCAACTGTTGGCCAGTTGGGGAGAGGAGAGAAGTCAATGAGTTGGCTGCTTAGCCTGTATGAAACCTATGAGTCCAATCTGGATTTGGTGGGCAAAGTGGCGCTGCGGAACGACCGGGAATACACACTTCTTCCTGTCTCGCACACAACGCAGAATGCCCATATCGAAGTGTTGGTCACAGAGGCTGGGGAATTTCATTCCGCCAAAGTAATCGATAAAAGCGATTCAAGCACGTTGATCCCTTGCACAGAGAAATCGGCCAGCCGGGCGGGGGCTGTCATTTCTCCTTATCCGCTGCATGACAAATTAAGCTATGTAGCGGGAGATTTTGTGGCTTACGGCGGACAGCTCAAAGGGGAGGAGCCTTTTGCCACTTACATACAAGAACTGCAAAATTGGGCGGAATCCCCGTATGCGCACCCTAAAGTCGTTGCCATTTACCGTTATCTCAGCAAAAGAACACTGATCCGGGATCTCGTCAGTCCGAATCCTGTCCTGGCGGTGGATGCGGATAACCATTTGATTGAGAAGTGGGACAAGAAATACGACTCTCTATATCCTGAGAAGCCGGCTATTTTTGGAGTTATTGCAGGCGACCAGACCAGCGCTTTTGTACGGTTCAATGTGTATTCGCCAGACTGCCATTTAACCGATGTTTGGAAGGACAAGGAAGTGTATGATTCATTCATTGCCTATTATGAAGGCCGGCTAGGGGATGAGGACCTTTGTTATGTGTCTGGAAAAAGGCTCCCCAGTACGGAGCGGCATGCGAATAAAATTCGAAATGCGGCAGATAAGGCCAAACTGATATCAGCGAACGACACAATCGGCTTTACGTTTCGTGGACGATTTCAGCAAAGCAGGGATGCCGCGAGCATTAGCTATGAAGTATCGCAGAAAGCGCACAACGCGCTAAAGTGGCTTATTAACCGTCAGGGTAAAACGATTGATGACCGGGTTTTTCTGGTGTGGGGCAATGATTCGCTTTATATTCCCGATCCGGCAGAGGATACCTTCGCACTGGATCCGGTAGCTATGCCGGAGGTGGCCCGTGTGTCCAATACGAATGAAGCGCTGGCCCGTGAAGTTGCGAAGGCTCTGGACGGATATAAAAATAAACTGGGCGATAAAGGAACCGGCCGCTTCCAATCGGATGTCAATATTTTGGTGCTGGATTCGGCCACTACAGGCCGTATGGCTGTGCTATATTTTCGGAACATGAACAAAGAGTTTTATTTGGACAAGCTCGCCGAGTGGCATACCACCTGTGCTTGGCTGCATCGCTACCGAAAAAATGCAGAAGGAGAGTTCGTAGCTTTCTACGGGGCACCGGCGACCCGTGATATTGCGTTTGCCGCTTATGGACCCAGAGCAGGCGATAAAGTGGTCAAAGGCCTGATGGAGCGTATGCTTCCTTGTATCGTGGACGGCACGAGAGTTCCGGCGGACATCGTTTCCAGTGCCATTAACCGGGCCTCCAATCCGGTGGCGTTGGAGCATTGGGAATGGGAGAAGACGCTAAGCATTGCTTGCGCTTTGATCAACAAAGATTTGACGAATAAAAAGGAGGGGATTGGTTTGGCACTTGATGAACAGAATGACGACCGAAGTTACCTGTTTGGACGTATGCTGGCTGTGGCGGATGTGCTTGAAAGACGGGCGCTGGGAGATGAGAAAAGAGCGACTAACGCTATACGGTATATGAATGCTTTTTCCAAGCACCCGGAACGCACTTGGCGGGTCATTCAGGATGGCCTGCAGCCCTATCAGGCTCGGCTCGGCAGAGACGCTACCTATTGGACGAAGATTATCGACGAAATCGGTTTTAAGTTTAATCCGGAGGATTTCAACAATAGACCATTAACCGGCAAATATTTACTGGGCTTTTACAGTCAAAGGCATGCACTTTATCATCCAGGCAAGAACGTGGAAGCGGAAACCACCCATAATGAGGAGTGATTGGAATGAGCAGTTTGGATCATAAAATCGATTTTGCCGTCGTCCTGTCAGTGACCAGCGCTAACCCTAATGGCGATCCACTGAATGGTAATCGTCCAAGACAAAATTATGATGGCTATGGAGAAATCTCGGATGTAGCGATTAAACGGAAGATTCGGAATCGGCTGCAGGATATGGGAGAGGCTATTTTTGTACAATCGAATGATCGCAAAACGGATGAGTACGGCAGTTTGAGAGAACGCGCCGCTGGCAATGTGAAGCTTAACGAAATTTTGAAAGCCAAAACAGGCTCCGGAGATGAATTCGCCAAGGTTGCCTGCGAGGAATGGATGGATGTGCGTGGCTTTGGGCAAGTATTTGCTTTCAAAGGTACGGGCAGTGGGAGCGGTGTTTCGGTTGGCGTAAGAGGCCCTGTGTCAATTCATACAGCTCGTAGCGTGCATCCCATTGATATTACGAGTATGCAAATAACGAAAAGTGTTAATTCGGAGCCGGGCGCAGAACGTGGTTCGGATACAATGGGGATGAAGCATCGCGTTGATTATGGAGTATATGTTTTTTATGGGAGTATTAATACGCAGTTAGCGGAGAAAACGGGTTTCACGAATGAAGATGCGGAAAAGATCAAACAGGCGCTTCTTAGCTTGTTCGAGAACGATTTGTCATCCGCCAGACCGGAAGGCAGCATGGAGATACATAAAGTTTATTGGTGGGAGCATGACTCGAAACTCGGGCAATATTCTTCCGCCAAGGTGCACCGTTCGCTGCAGGTCAAATCCAAGACAGACGAACCAAGATCTTTTGAGGATTACGCGATTGAATTATACGAGCTCGATGGCTTGAAGGTTGAAGTTTTGAATGGACGCTAATCAGGACGACGATTATCTAATGCTTTCCGGCATCCAACACTTTCAATTCTGTAAAAGGCAGTGGGCGCTGATTCATATTGAGCAGCAGTGGGAAGAGAATGTTGGCACTATTGAAGGTCAGCATCTTCATCACAAAGCAGACCAACCTTTTATAAGGGAGAAGCGCGGCGATAAACTGATTGTACGAGCGTTGCCCATCAAATCCGAGGAACTAAAAATCACGGGCATTTGCGATGTGGTGGAGTTCATCCGGGATGAAGACGGGGTTGAAATTCGAGGTGCCGAAGGGAAATATAAGGCTTGTCCCGTTGAATATAAGCGGGGCAAGCCTAAAAAAGGATGACTCGGATATTTTACAGCTTGCCGCACAGGCGATTTGCCTTGAAGAAATGCTGCTTTGTTCCATTCCGGTAGGCTATATGTTTTACAATGAAATCAAACATCGCGTTGAGGTGCCGTTGACTGTAGAGCTAAAGGAACACGTGAGAAGCATCTTGGTGGAAATGCGCAGTTATTATGAAAGAAGACATACGCCCAAGGTGAAAACGGGATCTTTTTGCAACAGCTGCTCGTTGCAGTCGGTGTGCCTGCCTGAGGTTCTGAATAAACGTTCGGTAAAAAGCTATATCGAAGGGAAAATCAAAGAATGAAGAAGCTGCTTAACACTTTGTTCATTAATCAGCCGGACGTCTATTTATCGCTGGATGGCGACAATATCGTGATTTTGAAAGAGCAAGAGCAGCTTGGGCGTGTGCCGCTGCACAATCTTGAAGCGGTTATCTCCTTTGGTTACACGGGGGCAAGCCCGGCTCTCATGGGCTATTGCGCGGAGCGAAATATCTCCATTGTTTTTATGACGATGAACGGGAGATTTTTGGCCAGAGTGATTGGGGCGAGCCGGGGGAATGTGGTGCTTCGCAAGAAACAGTATGCGATATCGGAGGACGAAACTTTGTCTGCCAGAGTAGCACGCAATTTTATTTTGGGTAAGGTGTACAATCACAAATGGATGCTTGAACGCATGACCCGCGATTACCCTCTGCGCATAGATGTGGCTCAGTTTAAGGAGGCTTCACTTCACTTGTCGGAGTTGATGCTGGACATTCGCGAGTGTGGAGATCTAGACCGACTGAGAGGGCTGGAGGGTCAAGCGGCGGTCAGTTATAATAAATTGCTGGATTCAATGATATTGCAGCAAAAAGAAGACTTCTTCTTTCACACGCGTTCCCGCAGGCCTCCGCTGGATAACGTCAACGCCATGCTATCATTGGCATATACCTTACTGGCGAATGATACGGCCTCTGCTTTGGAAGGGGTTGGCCTGGATGCTTATGTGGGCTTTTTGCACCGTGACCGGCCGGGACGGGTCTCTTTGGCGTTGGATGTGATGGAAGAGCTGCGCGGTATCTATGCCGATCGTTTTGTCCTGTCTTTGATTAATAAAAAGGCAGTGAACGCCGAGGACTTTGTACGTAAAGAGAACGGAGCAGTGCTGCTGACGGAGGAGGGGCGTAAGAAGTTTCTGACCGCCTGGCAAAGCCGAAAGCAGGAGAAGATCACTCATCCTTACTTAGGGGAGAGCATCTCCTGGGGCCTGGTTCCGCATGTTCAGGCTTTGTTGCTGGCACGTTATTTACGTGGCGATTTGGATGAATATCCTCCATTTTTATGGAAGTAGGTGCGCATAACGATGATGGTACTGATTACATATGACGTGAGCACGATTGATGCTTCAGGACAGAGAAGGCTGCGTCAGGTGTCCAAAGTGTGCCAGAATTATGGTCAGCGTGTGCAGAACTCTGTGTTTGAGTGTATTGTAGACGCTGCGGAATGGGCTGCGCTTAAAATAAAGTTAGTTGAATTGATCGATCCCAAGCAGGACAGTCTGCGATTCTATCAGTTAGGCAACCAATATAAAAATAAAGTGGAGCATGTAGGAACCAAGGTCTCGCTTGACTTAGAAGGGCCACTAATCTTGTAGTGCGAATGTTAAGTGAACATGATTTTCCTAGGGGATTCGCACCACGGAAATTTCATTATATTTTTATTTTATGAAATTATATCCAATTGCCTACTGAGAAAAGACTGTTTTTATCTGCATTTTAGAGTCAGATTCACGACTTTTGCCTATAATTTGTTAAAAATCGCTGTCGCACCCACGCGGGTGCGTGGATTGAAAGGATTGCTGGTAAAAGCATAGCCAGAGCGAACCTGGTCGCACCCACGCGGGTGCGTGGATTGAAAGCTTGCCATACCGCTTTACCTCCGAATTTTTTATGTCGCACCCACGCGGGTGCGTGGATTGAAAGGAAGCCGGAGTGTCTGGCGCTTTTGTTCTTTCATGTCGCACCCACGCGGGTGCGTGGATTGAAAGGGCAGAACTGCGGAAGAACTTGCGTGATAACTTGTCGCACCCACGCGGGTGCGTGGATTGAAAGGTATCGCTTCGATCTCGGCTTTCACGGCCGGAGCCGTCGCACCCACGCGGGTGCGTGGATTGAAAGCACGAACGATGTATGTGGACGGTAAAGCCTACGAGTCGCACCCACGCGGGTGCGTGGATTGAAAGTTTCTGACTCCGTGCGAAGTCCTAAATGACATGCAGTCGCACCCACGCGGGTGCGTGGATTGAAAGGCTTTGTTGACCAGTTCCGGATCGATCGTGGCGGAAAGTCGCACCCACGCGGGTGCGTGGATTGAAAGATCAGACAAGATAAATGCCGCAGCCTATAACCCGTCGCACCCACGCGGGTGCGTGGATTGAAAGGCCAGACCGTGCCGATGCTGTTGTCTTGTCATTTGTCGCACCCACGCGGGTGCGTGGATTGAAAGGGCGAGGATGAAGAAGCTATGTATCGTAATTTCGTCGCACCCACGCGGGTGCGTGGATTGAAAGTAGTGGGGAAACGCAAGTCCGTAAGTGGAAGTCACAGTCGCACCCACGCGGGTGCGTGGATTGAAAGATATGCAAGTGCTTTTTTGAGTGTGGAAGTTGAGTCGCACCCACGCGGGTGCGTGGATTGAAAGATATGCAAGTGCTTTTTTGAGTGTGGAAGTTGAGTCGCACCCACGCGGGTGCGTGGATTGAAAGATATGCAAATGCTTTTTTGAGTGTGGAAGTTGAGTCGCACCCACGCGGGTGCGTGGATTGAAAGTCCAAAGCTTCAGAGAGCCGAGAATACATTATCCAGTCGCACCCACGCGGGTGCGTGGATTGAAAGATTAAGAAGTCTTTTGTTTTCAAGTGATAGAGAGGGTCGCACCCACGCGGGTGCGTGGATTGAAAGATCGGCATGCTGTCAACCGCCAATACCGTGCCGCGTCGCACCCACGCGGGTGCGTGGATTGAAAGAAATCAAAAAAGTCTCCCTCGTACAGATCGGAGGTCGCACCCACGCGGGTGCGTGGATTGAAAGTTTAGTCCGAGACCAATCAGCGCAAAGGAAACTCCGGTCGCACCCACGCGGGTGCGTGGATTGAAAGGCTGCTTGCGGGCGGCGAGATACCCGGGCAGGAGGTCGCACCCACGCGGGTGCGTGGATTGAAAGGAGTTGACGGATATCATGAAGCAAAACATCCTGGCGTCGCACCCACGCGGGTGCGTGGATTGAAAGACGTACCTCCGTTTCCGTGGTATATTGAGGTTGGAGTCGCACCCACGCGGGTGCGTGGATTGAAAGGAGTTGACGGATATCATGAAGCAAAACATCCTGGCGTCGCACCCACGCGGGTGCGTGGATTGAAAGACGTACCTCCGTTTCCGTGGTATATTGAGGTTGGAGTCGCACCCACGCGGGTGCGTGGATTGAAAGCATTCACCCTCCGTGGCCCATACCGGGATTCGATAGTCGCACCCACGCGGGTGCGTGGATTGAAAGCACTTCGGCCAGGTGCGCGATCTCTTGCAGATACGGTCGCACCCACGCGGGTGCGTGGATTGAAAGGGGAAATCCGGTTGGTGAATTGATTTTCGGCATTGTCGCACCCACGCGGGTGCGTGGATTGAAAGGCGAATCAACTGCCGCAAAATAGTATAAGTGCGAGTCGCACCCACGCGGGTGCGTGGATTGAAAGTATTTAACCTTGAGGGGAGAAAAAACAATGTTGAAAGTCGCACCCACGCGGGTGCGTGGATTGAAAGTTTTCGCGTGCTGAATGTACGAAAGCGCGATTTGAGTGTCGCACCCACGCGGGTGCGTGGATTGAAAGGGGTGGAGCTCGTATATCTAAATTTGGGTATGCGGGTCGCACCCACGCGGGTGCGTGGATTGAAAGCAATCTGAATAGTACCAACGATCGTCATACCAGTGTCGCACCCCACGCGGGTGCGTGGATTGAAAGTTGGTTTGGATGCGCCGCCAGGCACGATCGACACTCGTCGCACCCCACGCGGGTGCGTGGATTGAAAGCTCTATGATCTCTTCGCGCCCGCTCACCGTATACAGTCGCACCCCACGCGGGTGCGTGAATTGAAAGCCTGAACGATCATATACACTGTAATTGTAAATTGTCGCACCCCACGCGGGTGCGTGGATTGAAAGGACGAAAGTCCGTTACGACAATACCGGTATTGCAGTCGCACCCCACGCGGGTGCGTGGATTGAAAGCAATATATCACAGTTCAGTCTTTTGTACTACCATGTCGCACCCCACGCGGGTGCGTGGATTGAAAGCTCTATGATCTCTTCGCGCCCGCTCACCGTATACAGTCGCACCCCACGCGGGTGCGTGAATTGAAAGCCTGAACGATCATATACACTGTAATTGTAAGTTGTCGCACCCCACGCGGGTGCGTGGATTGAAAGGCCCAAGGGAGAGTGGAGAACTGCATGTCTATTGTCGCACCCTACGCGGGTGCGTGGAATTGAAGGGGGAAAACAAATTGCCCTTCCATAACTGTTATCAATAGATTAAGTGAATGAAAAGCAAGTCAGTAAATAATCTCTATTATTACTTTTAAAAAAACATTACGTCTTTACGTACCACATTTGCACTCCAATTATGCTACTTTATAAGTAAAAATGGAGGCCCCTCCCATGCCAACCCTTCTCGAATCCCTATACTACGGCCATCTAACCCCTGAAGAGCAAATGATCCCCAAAGATCCGCAATATCGCCTACTAAGCAGGGAAATGTCCGATAAGTTAAAAGCTTGGAAAGAGAAGCTGCCAAGCGAGGAGTTTACAGACTTGGAGGCACTCATGGATTTGCAGCAGCGAATCCAGGGGATGGAGCTGGCGGCAACATTCACCTATGGGTTCAAACTCGGAGTGCTTTTGATGATGGAGGTCTACACTGGGAGCGAGGTAGAAGCACCCGCCCAATCGACGACCGAGTAGATTTACAACATGGTAAAAGGAAGAGAACGCCGACTGATCGCATATATAGTATTAACTTAATCCTTTCAGGAGGCTAAGAAGATGGCGGAAACTCGAAGTATTTTGGAATGGACCTTGGTGTCGGAGTGTCCTATTCCTTCAGATGTCAATGGGTTGCTGGTGAATGGTGAAATAGCGGTTGCGGCTTATAAGACTTTCCGGGATAGCGCCATTTTTACGAATAAAAGATTGATCGTGAGAGATGCGCAAGGCCTTACGGGTAAAAAGGTGGAAATTTACTCCTTGCCTTATTCGTCGATTAACATGTGGTCTACAGAGAATGCCGGGAAGTTTCTCGACTTTAATGCGGAGGTTGAGTTGTGGACACGCGCCGGTCATATTAAAGTGAAATTGCAAAAAGAGGTGGATATCCGCAAGTTCGACAAGCTCATTGCTAATGCGCTTTTGCAGGACTGAACTAAATATGACAGTAAGCATTTTGAAAAAAGAGCTGTTGTAAGGCAGCGTGCGATTTACATATGGAGGAGCCATTAGGCTTCGTAACTTGCGAAACCAGGAACAAGTTTTAACTAGGTACCATAGTATCCCCTTCAAGCAATCATTCGGCGGAACCTTATGTTATTCATGAGGCCGAGTGAGGTTGGAGGGGATATTTTTGTTGGCTGAAAAAGGAGATAGATTAAATTCGAGTTACTGTATCATCTGTACCCTATAATTTTTATTTTATTGAATTATATTGAAAAAATGGTCTAAATAAACTAAGATGTCAGTGGATAAATGATATGAAAGCGCTTATCTGTATCATTTCGGGTAATACAGAAGCTTGATGGCTCTGTCCACGGTTGTAACCGCCGTCCCCATACCAGGATGGCGCTGCAATAATCCGGACTAGGAGGTGAATTGATAAATCGACGAATGGTTTCGGCGGACGGCCGATCAATCGGTCGAATGCCTTTTTTCCCCGACACACGGTAATCCATGTACAGTTCAGCAACTCTAAAAGGCTTTATTTTACCAATAAGGAGTGAACTTATGACAAGGAAAAGATCCGGTACCCACTCAAGAAGAAGGCTCGGAATCGTTGCATTAGTCGGTGTACTGTTAGCCGGAATGGTTGGTGAATTTTCGATAGGGGCCAACAAGGCCTATGCGGACAGTATTACTTCGGATCACAGCAAAAGGATTGTGGCGCCCTATAAAGGGGTTTACACGACTCCGCCGACCAACAGCGATTATGGGAATACGCCGGACGCGCCGCTGCTGGGCAACGGGGATGTGGGTGTGGCGATGGTGGGCAATATTAATGCCATGGTGATGGTTTTGGGCAAAAATGAGTTTTGGTCGCAGGGGGAGCGGCAGGTCAAGTCGATGGCCCGGCTGAATATTTCGGTTCCTTCCATGGCCGGGGCTTCCTACCTTGCGGAGGAAAAGCTGGCGAATGCCGTCGTTGACGGCACGTTTGGGCTTGCGGGGAATACGATTAAAACCACGAGCTGGATGCAGGCGACGGACACGTCGACCAATCTGCTGATGACCAAGTTTACGTATACCGGAAGTGGAAACAAGCAGATGTCCGTCTCCCAAACGAAAGGGAATCTGAATAATTTTCCCAGCGCCACAGGCGCTTCCGGTGATGTCCTTTATCTGGACGTGCGGGCCGACAACGCGGATACGATTAGCGGCTACGCGACGGTTCGGGCAAGAATCGCCACGCGCGTTATCGGTACGACCGGCACCGTAAGCGGCGGTACGCTGAACTTTACGCTGACGCCCGGGGGGACGTATACGCTGGTCACGAGCATCGTCAGCAACTATGACAATGCCAATTACCAGTCCGCCGCGATCGCCAATGTCGCCGGGAAGACCCAGGCCGATATCGATACGCTTAAAGCGGCTCATCAAAGCTGGTGGGACGCGTATTACGGCAAATCCTTCGTCGAAATTCCCAACAAGACGATTGAGAAATCGTTCTACGCTTCGCTCTACTTAATGGGAAGCGCTTCCAGAGCGGGCGAACTGGCGCCGGGACTATGGGGGAACTGGCTGGCCCGAGACGGTGACTGGAGAGGGGACTATCATCTCAATTACAACTATGAGGTTCCTTTCTACTTCACGCTGCTTACCAATCATCTTGAATTGTCCGAGAACTATGACAAACCCGTGCTGGATTGGATTCCTAAAGGCCAGGCTTTAGCGGCCGTGGGCGGGCACAGCGGTGTCTATTACGCGGTGGGACTTGGTCCGCTGCCCAACGGGTCCGGCGACGAAAGCTTCCACAACCAGAAGACGAATGCCGCTTTTGCCGCCACCAATATGATTATGCGGTTCAACTATACCGCGGATAACGCTTATGCCAGTCAAGTGTACAATTACTTGAAGCAGGTCGCTTTATTTTGGCAAAACGACTTGGTCTGGGACGGAACCCGCTACGATATTGTCGACGACGCCCAGCATGAAGGGGACCAGTTCCCTCAGACCAACGGGGTCATGTCTTTGGGGCTGGTTCGTTTTCTCCTCCAGGGCTGCATCGACATGAGCGTGGCCTTAAATCAGGACACCTCCCTGCGGGCTACCTGGCAAAATATCCTGAATAACCTCAGTCCTTTCCCGACCTTTACCCGGAACGGCCAGACCGTGTTCCGTTATACGGAGGTCGGACGCGATTGGAATGGGGACAACTCCATCGGCATTCAGCATATTTATCCGGGCGGGCAGGTTGGTCTGTCCAGCGATCCCGGACTGCTGCAGACGGCTCGCAACATGATCGGTCAAATGGCCCGCTGGGACGATGGGAACGGATCGAACACCTTTTATCCGGCTGCCGCGAGAGTCGGCTATAATCCGACGACCATTTTGAACCAGCTTGCGTCCCATATTTCCAAAAGAAGCTACAATAACCTTCATATGAGGCTCTCCGGAGGCGGCATCGAGACCTTCAACACGGTTCCGGCGACCTTGGCGGAAATGTTCCTGCAGTCGTTCCAGAACAAGCTGCGGATTTTCCCGGACTGGCCGGCCAACACGGATGCCAAATACGGGGACTTCATGGCTTACGGTGCGTTTTTGGTATCCAGTGAGATGAGGAATAATCAGGTCGGTTATGTGCGGTTGATCAGCCAAAAAGGGAAAGCGGCCACCGTGGTCAATCCTTGGCCCGGGCAAACCGTACGCGTGTACCGGAACGGCACGGACGCGGGAACGGTGTCCGGCGCGGAGTTCAACCTGCCTACCGCCGTGAACGAAACCATCCTTCTCGCCCCTGACGGCACCTCCTATCAAACCGTGATCGACCGAATGAACCAGCAGCTTGATACGGATACGACATCGCCCACGGGAAATATGGCGCAAAATAAAGTGGTGACCGCCAGCGATCAGATCGATTCCACGGAATCCGCTAATCAAGCGGTTGACGGTCTTCTCACAACCAAATGGACCTCCCAGCCGCTCAGCTCGGTGCCGGGAGACAAATGGCTTGCGGTTGATTTGGGGGGAACCTACGATTTGACACGTTGGGTCGTGAAGCATGCGGGCTCAAACGGAGAATCGGCGGCCTACAATACGAAAAACTTCAAGCTGCAAATCAGCAGCGACGGGAATTCGTGGACCGATGCCGATACGGTAGAGAACAACACGGCCAATATTACGGACCGGACGATTTCTTCCGGCCCTGCCCAATTTGCAAGGTTGTACATCCAAACGCCGGTTCAGGATAACGCGGGGTATTATCAAGTGCCCGGCGATCGCAGCAATGCCAGAATACCGGAGTTAGAGCTGTACGGAACCCCTAATGAGGAACCCGCCTCGGTGGCTCCGATCAACTCGGTGATTACCTTGAAACCGATCGTTAACAATAAATACGTGACCGCCGAAAATGCCGGCACCGAACCGCTGATCGCCAACCGCGACGCGGCGGGTCCATGGGAGCGGTTCCTGGTCGTGGACGCGGGAGACGGATTGGTCGCGCTGCAGGCACTGGCCAACAATCTGTATGTATCCACGGACAGCCAAGGCGCGAACAGCCTGATCGCCGGCTCGGATTCCATCGGACCAACGGAGAAATTCAAGTGGATCGACAACGGGGACAATACGTTCTCCCTTCAGGCCTCCGTAAATAATCGGTACGTTTGTGCGGAGAATGCCGGGACCGAACCTTTGATCGCCAACCGGGAAACGATTGGACTTTGGGAGAAGTTTCTGCTGGAGGTATTTTGAATTTCGAGCGGTAGGCAGCGGGAACAGATAGCAAGAAGCGCGAGGTGATCCTTAAGGCCGCACCCCAAGTCCCGACGCAGTTGCACCATTCCTCAGCATGCCGCACCCCAAGCGGTTGCATAAATCAAAAGGTCGATTATGGTTCTATACCGCCATGATTGACCTGTTTTTTTATCTTCACTTCTTGTCACTCATGTTAATGAAAGTGTTCATATCGTTTTCTTCTGCAGGAGGATAATTACATATTGTAAATCTTTTTCCTTAACTAGGAGCCTAGCCTATACGACGGAAAGGTTTGATACATATGCTCTATATAGCTGAACCGATAAGAGAAGAGGATGTCAATGACTATAGGGAAAATGAGAAAGCATAAGGAGATGTTGCGGAACCCTGCCCTGCGCGGATATTTGCCCGAAACCCACTGGATGACGAAGGCACGGCTCTTGCGAATGGTGAGGGCCTATTCATGCGTCTTCATTAAACCCGACCACGGGAGCGGGGGCAGCGGAATCATCCGTGTCAAGAAGTTGAACGGGGGATATGAGGTGCGCTGCGGTCCGCATCGGAAGAAGGTCAAGGCCGAATCCGTCTTGAAAGCGATTCATTTATATCGGAAATCCAAGCACCGGTATTTGGTGCAAAAGGGGCTGCGGTTAGCGAAGTATCGCGGGGTGATCTTTGATATTCGCATATACCTGCAGAAGCCTGGGCATGATTGGATGATTTCGGGTATGGTCGCCCGTGTCGCCGCACCCGAGAAATTTGTGACGAATTATCAAAAAGGCGGGCATGCGGAACCTTTGAAAAAGGTTCTTTTAAGCCTTTTTCATAAAAATCAAACTCAAGTGAACGCCTGTTATCGAAAAATAGAACAACTATCCGTTACTATCGCAAAAACGGTTAATAAATGGCATCCGATTCATGAATTGGGGGTTGATCTTGCCGTCGACGAGAAGGGACGCATCTGGATCCTCGAAGCCAATTCTCATCCGGGCCACGCCTTGTTCACCCAACTCTCCGATCACTCCATGATCAGAAGCATTATCGCAAATAAACGAATCATGAAGAGAAAACTCCATGATTGAATATTTTTTAGGGGAAGGAGAAGGCTTCAATGAAGAAAACACAGCAGCTTAAACGCTTGATCCATTCAGACAGCTTGGAGTTTATCATGGAGGCGCATCATGGACTGTCCGGCAAAATCGTCGAGGAGACGGGGTTTAAAGGAATATGGGCCAGCGGCTTGTCGATCTCCGCGGCATTGGGGGTCAGGGACAATAATGAAGCCTCGTGGACCCAGGTGATGGATGTCCTGGAATTTATGAGCGACGCGACGTCCATTCCGATTCTGCTGGATGGGGATACGGGGTACGGCAATTTCAACAATGCGAGACGCTTGGTCAGGAAGCTGGAACAGCGAGATGTTGCCGGGGTTTGTATTGAAGATAAGAAATTCCCCAAAATGAACTCGTTTCTAAGCGGCGAAATGCAGCCGATGGCCGATATCGAGGAATTTACCGGCAAGATCAAAGCGATGAAGGATACTCAAACCGACGATGATTTTGTGGTGGTTGCCCGAGTGGAAGCTTTTATTACGGGGCGAGGGCTTGGCGAGGCGCTGCGGCGGGCGGAGGCTTATCGGAATGCGGGCGCCGACGCGGTGCTCATTCACAGCAAACGACCGGATGCCGCGGAGATTGAAGCGTTTATGAAGGAATGGGGGCGGAGACTACCTGTCGTCATCGTACCTACGAAGTATTATTTAACGCCGACGGCCAAATTTGATGAACTGGGAGTTAGCCTTGTCATTTGGGCCAACCACAACCTGCGCTCCTCCATTGAAGCCATGAAACGAGTCTCCCGCAGAATTTATCAGGATAAGAGCCTTGTTCAGGTCGAAAAGAAGGTCGCGACACTGGAGGAAGTTTTCAGGCTCCAAGGAGCTGAAGAACTGAAAGCGGCGGAACGGCAATATCTTCCGGCGTCAAAGCCCGAATCGAACGAGGTGAGCTAAGTGGACACGAAGAGGTTTGGAGAAGAGCTCACGAAATTAGGGTTCACTTTTTTCAGCGGGGTACCGTGCTCCTATTTGAAAAACTTAATCAATTACGCCATTAACGAATACGACTATGTGGCCGCGGCCAATGAAGGGGATGCGGTTGCCGCCGCGTCCGCCGCTTATATCGGAGGGAAGAAATCCGTTGTGCTTATGCAGAATTCGGGGTTGACCAACGCGGTTTCCCCGTTAACTTCCCTGATCTATCCCTTTCGTATTCCACTTCTCGGATTTGTCAGCCTTCGCGGAGAACCGGGCGTCCCCGACGAGCCTCAGCATGAGCTTATGGGTAGGATTACGACGCAGCTGCTGGAGTTGATGAACGTGGAGTGGCAGTATCTTTCCGCGGATTTGGAGGAGGCCGTAAAACAGTTGATTCAGGCTGACGAGCATATCGCCCGGAACCGGACATTCTTCTTTGTCGTCAGGAAAGGGACCTTCGATACGGTGCCTTTGCAAAAGCGGCAAAACGCCGTTCATTTCAACCGGATCATCCGGCATGCTCATCAAGGCAATCAGATTCCCTCACGGTATGAGGCGTTAGCGGCAATCCACTCGCTGAAAGACAAGGATACGGTACTGCTTGCGACCACAGGCAAAACAGGACGGGAATTGTACGAAATTGAAGATGCAAGCAACCATTTGTACATGGTGGGCTCGATGGGGTGCATTGGTTCTTTTGGGCTTGGCCTGGCCCTGAGTCAACCCGCGAAGAACATTGTCGTGATTGACGGAGACGGATCTCTGTTGATGCGCATGGGCAGCCTGGCGACAAACGGATATTACAACCCCGGCAATATGCTTCATATTCTTCTCGATAATCATGCCCATGAATCGACGGGTGGGCAGAGTACGGTATCCCACAATGTGGATTTCGTTGGCGTTGCCGCTTCCTGCGGCTATGCGAGTTCGATCCATATCCACAACCTCGAAGAACTGAAAGCTTCTATACAAGCGTGGAAAGAGACGAGGGAGCTTACCTTCCTGCATATGAAAATATCCAAGCAGTCCAAAGAGCAGCTTGCCCGCCCAAGCATCAAGCCGCATGAAGTCAAGGAACGATTGCAACGATTTATCCGGGAGGATTCCATCAAGCTCAAGGAAGTGGACGGCCCATGAGTTCCGCCATAAGGAGAAACATTTTGCTGACTCCGGGTCCGACAACGACGACAGACGAGGTGAAAATGGCCCAGGTCGTTCCGGATATTTGCCCTCGCGAAGCCGAATTCGGCGCGATCATGAAGGAGATTTCCACGGAGCTTACCCGTTTGGTCGCGGATCCGGACCACTATCGGACCATCTTGTTTGGCGGTTCGGGCACGGCGGCCGTTGAATCCATGATCAGCTCCGTCCCGGGCGGCGAAGCCATCGTCATCATTAACAATGGCGCATATGGAAAACGGATG
Organism: Paenibacillus terrisolis; assembly: GCF_056171975.1. Lineage (NCBI taxonomy): Bacteria > Bacillati > Bacillota > Bacilli > Caryophanales > Paenibacillaceae > Paenibacillus > Paenibacillus terrisolis. Next base: position 133,739 of record NZ_JBKFGG010000020.1, read on the forward strand.
TGCGAAATCGCTGAGGTTTATGGAATCGACTATTTGGAATTTAAAAGTCCTTTTGACGACGCGATCGACATGGCAGAATTGGAGAGGTACATCCAGTCTGCAGACCAGGCAATCTCTCATCTTGCCGTAGTGCATCATGAGACAACGACCGGGCTCCTGAACAATGTGAAGCAGATCGGCGAATTATGCGGAAGGTATCATATCGACATGATGGTGGATGCGATGAGTTCATTTGCCGCCGTACCGATCGAGATGAAGCCGATGAACATTTCCTTTCTGGCATCCAGTTCCAACAAAAACCTGCAGGGAATGCCCGGGGTTTCATTCGTCATCGCCGAGAACGGCAAATTGGAGAGTTTGAAGGATAAGAAGCCAAGGAGCTATTATTTGAATTTGTACGCGCAGTATCGATATTTTGAGGAACATGCGCAAATGCGCTTTACCCCGCCGGTGCAGACTTTGTACGCGCTGAGGCAAGCCATCCTGGAACTCAAGCGGGAAGGGGCAGCCAAACGTTACGAGCGATACACGGCATCCTGGAAAACTTTAATCGGCGGTCTGAAAAGGCTGGGCCTAACCTATATCGTCCCCGAAGAGCATCATTCCAAGATCATTACTTCCATTCAAGAGCCTTATGAGGGGTTTGATTTCCAATCCATGCATGATTTTTTCTACAGCAAAGGCATCATGATTTATCCCGGCAAGCTGGAGAATAGGAAGACGTTCCGGATCGCCAATATCGGGGACATCACGACAAAGGATATCGAGGTTTTTCTGGAAGGGCTTGAAGAATTTCTGGGCAGGAATCGAGGGGCATTAAGAAAGGTGGAGTCTCATGAGAACGAGAACCAAAAATAAATGGTTAAAATACGTGTTTATGAAAAGGAGCGCCTCCTTGGCGCCCTACCTTCCGGAGACACGGATCATGAGCCGGCAATCCTTCAAGAGCCTTCTGCAAAGATATCGGCATGTCATGATTAAACCGGTTTGGGGAAGCCGCGGGCGGGGAGTCATTCAAGTCTCGGATCTGGGGAATGACAGGTACGCCATACATTACGAGAAGAGGAGGACGGTGAAACGCGGGAAAAAGGATACCTACCGTTACATGGAAAGAATCATGGGGTCCGCCGATTATATGGTTCAACGGAGAATTACTCGCCCAACCATCAATAAACGCCCCTTTGATATGAGGGTCATCGTCCAACGGAAAAAGAATTCATCCCGGTGGGTAGTCACGGCCAAGGTCGTCAAGGTGGCAGGCAAAGGGTACATTGTTTCCAACAACACGAGAAGCAACGGGAAGCTGCTCGGGTTTAGGCCGGGGATCCGGCGTTCGTCGATTAGCCATCTGCCTATGGCCGCACTGGAATCGCGAATCAATAAAGTTTCGCTTCTGTCCGCGAGAAGATTAAGAGCCATGTTCCCCGAGCACCGCATATACGGCCTGGATGTGGCAACCAATCGGCAGGGGCGCGTTTCCATTATTGAAGCCAATCTGTATCCGGCCATGTCCCATTTTCATAAGCTGAAGGATCGAAAGTTGTATCAACGGATCGTTTCATATAAAAGAGGATGATCTAAAACATCAACCGGCGGAGCATCCGGGACTAACCAAAGTCTTGGGCGGCCGCCGGTCTTACGAATGCTCTGAGCAGAAAAACATATACTACACAATGTACATTCTGTACATAATGAGATAACATGGGGGTGAGGAGGGATGAACATGCAAACACTTTTAAACGCCACGGATGTACGAGCCAATTTTGGCGGATTTATTGATACTATAGTCAGGGAGAAGCCGCAAGCGATTAAACGCAACAGAGATGTCATCATGGCTTTTTCCAAGCAGCAGACAAAGGAACTGTTGTCGATTTATGAGCTGACCTTCGAATATGAGCAAGATGAAGACGGCAGATATGCGGGGTCTATCGAGCAAATGGAGGATCTTGTCGCGGACGGCGAGACTCTTGATGAGCTCAGATTGGAGTTGGCTCGTCAATTAATCGAATACGCGATCGATTACGAAAACAACTATTCCCGCTATTACAACACGCCTAACCGCCATAAACATGCGCCATATGTCTTGCGTGTTCTTTTGGAAGACGATCTCGAATCGGTTGCAGGATTGCTTCATGCCTAGTTGGAGCGATCTGGAGAATTTGGATCCTGAAGCAGCAGTTGCGCGTTGACAAAGAGTACTTTAATTTGAAGAAATAGATTAAACATAACCTAAGGAGCTCACGTCACTTTTTAGTTGGCGGCGGGCTCCTCCTTTTGTGTACTTCGTATATAAATCTATTATTTTGGTGAAAATAGTAACCATAATAATAGATTTGGAGGTAATGAAAGTGACATTAATCGAAACACCTGAAAAACTTAATGTTTTAGATTACAAGGCTCTAGCTGAGAAACTTATTAAAAAAGGGGACTTGTTTTTTTTGTTCAAATTTCAGACTAAAGCCATTCGAGCAATAACGTCAGACCGAGATCCCAACTATACTCAAGAGAGAATAGTGCATTATCTCAAACTCTTAAAAGAAGTGGCGGATGCTAGTTTGACTTGTGCTAAGTGTAATCATCCGTACAAGTTTAGAATTTGTACAGGGCTAAGTGACGAGAAAGAGAACGCTCTTGAGTTAACTTGTGATGATTGTGGAGACTGTTTTACCTATTCCGAAGCCAGAGATCGAGTCACTTATTTCAACTTTACGGCATGGAAGGAAGTGGACGAACTTAGAAAACGATCCAGAGGTTTTAGCATAAGCTATGTACTTATTAATTCGAATCCTAAAAAGGCGCTGCTGTATATTTATAATGACAAAGATAAGCGGCCTGAGTTGTTGATCAATGGCCATCAAACCTTTAAACCGGAGGAAGTAAGATGTTTTTGGGAATACTCGAAAATTCATATAAAGCAGTGGAAAAGGAATGAGGAAATAAAGGCTTCCTTTATTGAAACCGATCAAGCGAAGGTATATACATTGGAAGAGGCATTGTTGCCTGCCGGCATTTGAAATTGCCATTCCAGGGCGTCTTGCGTCCCTTACCCCATCATCATCCCCACCCACAACCCCACCAAAGTCACGAACAAAAATCGGAATCGTCAACACGATGCCCACTTTAAAACGTCCCCCAGGAGATGCGTACGACTTTTTTGGCGAGGACGTGGAGCCAGACAAGAGTGGCGAGGGAGCCGATGGAGGTGATCTTGGGGCCGAGGTCGGTGCCGATGACGTTGGCGTAGATGAGGGAGACGCGGACCACGCCGGTGGTGCCGGATTGGGCGATGCCATCCATTGTCTCACTTTTTTCGCAGTTATGGCAGACGATTCGAAAATTTCGTCATAAAAATTTAAATATTTCTTTACAGGAATATTCCTTATAGTGTATATTTAATTCAATAACAAACGATCTCTTGCATTAAAAGCAAGTTCGATCCACAGTATAAGCACCTGCGGGAGCTGCAAACGATGAATACTCGCCAAAATGCGTTCAAGCCGATGAGGAGGATGTAACAATGACAAAGCAAGCCATGGTTTCCAGAGTAGAAAATGAGCGCGTGCTGGTGCTCGAGCGCGAATTCGACGCGCCGCAGGAGCTGGTATTCTCCATGTTCAAAGAGCCGGAGCATCTGAAACATTGGTGGGGCCCGAGAGGTTGGGAACTGACGGTATGCCATGTCGATTTCCGGCCGGGCGGCGTTTGGCATTACTGTATGAAGTGCCTCGATCAGAATCAGGGCGATTTTTACGGGATGGAATCCTGGGGCAAAGCCGTGTATAAAGATATCGCCGAACCTACGGCGTTCAGCTACACGGATTACTTCTCGGATGCCGAGGCCAACGTGAACGAGGAGATGCCGGCGACCGAGATCGAGATGGAATTCGTGGATCTTGGCGGTAAGACGAAGCTGGTTAGCCGGAGCTTGTTCGTATCGCCCGAGGATCTCAAAACCGTGTTGGACATGGGCATGCTGCAGGGCATCACGGAAACCTGGGATCGTTTGGAAGAGCGCTTGAACGAAGTCAAATAATCAGACAAGGGAGCAGTCGTCGGCATGAGAACCGGCGGCTGTTTTTTCATGGCTGCATAGCTAAACCGGTTGAACGCGCGGAGGCACCCTTTGAGCGCATCCCTCTCAAGTATTCCGGGAGGAATAGGGCATCCACCATCGAATACAATGTAATGTCCAGGAATTGTATTTTATTGGAATCGGGAGGGCGAAATCCGTGAATCATATCATTGTCGAACCTGAAAATGAAAGCGTTTTTAAGCCGGCTTGGAGGTTTTGCGTGGGGACGGGCAGGCTGGCTCTGGCTTTGCAAAAAGAATACATGGAGCATCTGAAGCTGGTGCAGCAGTCGATCGGTTTTCAGTATATCCGCGGTCATGGGCTGCTGCATGATGATCTGGGGATCTACCGTGAGGTGGAGATAGACGGAGAGATAAAGCCTTTTTACAACTTTACCTACGTGGACCGGATTTTTGACGAATTTCTGGAATTGGGGATTCGTCCGTTTGTGGAGCTTGGATTTATGCCTTCGGCGTTGGCTTCGGGGGAGGAGACGGTGTTTTATTGGAAGGGCAACGTGACTCCTCCCAAGGATTACGGCAAGTGGACCGATTTGATCCGGGCGGTGGCCTCACATTTTATTGAAAGGTATGGCCTGGAGGAAGTGCTGAAGTGGCCATTTGAAGTCTGGAACGAACCGAATCTCACGAACTTTTGGAAGGGTGCCGATCAGGCGGAGTATTTCAAGCTGTATCTGGAAACGGCGAAGGCGGTAAAATCCGTTCATCCCGGACTTCAGGTGGGAGGGCCGGCGATTTGCGGGGGCGCGGACCATTGGATCACGGATTTTCTGCAATTTTGCCGGGAAAATGACGCTCCCCTCGATTTCGTCTCCAGACATGCCTATACTTCCGCACAGCCCAACAAAACGACCTTCGAATATTACTATCAAGAACTGTATCCGAATACCACCATGCTGGAGGAATTCAAAACCGTCCGGGGAATGATTGACGCTTCTCCTTATCCGGCGCTGCCTTTTCATATTACCGAATACAATACGTCCTACAATCCGACCAATCCGGTCCATGACACGGTGCTGAACGCGGCCTATCTGGCGCGGATTTTAAGCGAGGGCGGCGATTATACCGATTCGTTTTCCTATTGGACGTTCAGCGATGTTTTCGAGGAGTCCGACGTGCCCAAGGCGCTGTTTCATGGAGGCTTCGGATTGGTGGCGCTTCACGGCATTGCCAAGCCGACCTTTCATCTGTTTGCGTTCTTCCGGGCGTTGGGGGATACTCTCTTGTACCGGGACGAGCAGGTGATTGTCACCCGCAGGGAGGATGGCACGATCGCGCTGGTAGGCTGGAACCTCGTTATGGACAAAGGCGGGGGCTTTGAGCGGGAGCTGACGCTTCAGCTTCCGTGGGAGCCGCAGCAGCAAGCTTTCGTCAAACGCCAAACGGTGGATGAACAACATGCCAACCCGTGGCGGACGTGGCAGCAGATGGGCCGTCCCCGTTTTCCGGACCGCGCTTCCATCGAGACGATCCGTCAATCGTCCGTTCCGCTGGTTAGCACCTTCAACCTGGATAGTAAAGACGGCATGCTCTCGCTGCAGCTGACCCTGACTAAAAACGAGGTAACTTTAGTGGAGATTATGCCTGTCCATAAAGAGCGGCAGCCTTACGTTGGCATGGATGACAGCCTGGTGACTTCGTATTTCTGATAGATACCGGATAGCCCGGATAGTTCCGGGTTTCGAGGGAGGCTTGTATAAGAACGGCCCATTCCGCATAAATTAGGGAAAAACGGCAGGGGCGGTGCAAAAATGAAACCGGATTATGAGTTTACGAACCTGGAGAATCAGGAAGAACTCGTCCAGGAGATTCAGCAATTGGAGCAGAAGATAGAGCAGTCCGTCGGGGAAAAGGTGAACCTGATCGCTTATTCGGAGAAAAAGGAAAAGTAAAACAGAATGATTAGAGGCTTGCTTTTCGACATAAACTTAGAGCTCGACGAAGACACCTGTAAAGGTGTCTTTTTTATCTATCGATTTCAGGCGGCTTTGCTTAGGATGAATAGGGCGAATGTGTCGATAACATCCCGTGTTTACGGGTAATCGCTATTAATATTTTGAGTATTTTGTCGATAGAGTATATAGGGAGATTGTCACATTTCACAGCCAATTGAATCGAAGTGATGAATTCCGCGCAAATGAATTCTATAGTGAATTTGGAGTAAATTAGAACCGATTATCAGGCAGGGATGTGAAACAGTCATGAAGGTTGTTATTTTGGCGGGCGGAAGAGGAACGAGAATCAGCGAAGAATCGCATTTAAAGCCCAAACCGATGGTTGAAATCGGGGAAGCACCGATATTATGGCACATTATGAAGACTTATTCCCATTATGGATACAATGAATTTATCATATGTTTGGGTTACAAGGGTTATGTGATCAAAGAGTATTTCGCCAACTATTATCGGCATATGTCGGAAGCGGTCACCTATGATTTCACTTCCGGGAACCGCGTAGAGGTACACCATAATACGGTGGAGCCTTGGAAGGTCACTTTGGTGGAAACGGGCCTCAACACTATGACCGGCAGCCGGATTAAGCGCATTGAGCCTTATGTGGGCAACAGTACATTTATGCTTACCTATGGCGATGGTTTGGCGAATATTAATATTGACCAGCTTGTACGGAGCCACGAAAAAAGCAACAGGCTTGCAACCATTACGGCCGTTCAGCCGGACGGCAGATTTGGACGGCTGGAATTGGAAGGGAATCAAGTCACGGGTTTTGCTGAAAAAGTTAAGGGCGACGGGGGCTGGATTAACGGCGGTTTCATGGTTTGCGAACCTCAAGTATTCGGCTATATCCCGGACAGGGATACGACCATTCTTGAACAGGGACCTCTCCAGAACCTGGCGCAGGACGGCGAACTTAACGTTTATAGGCATGACGGCTTTTGGCAGCCGATGGATACGCTTCGGGAGAAGATCGTCCTGGACGAGCTCTGGCAGAGCCAGAACGCGCCATGGAAGATTTGGGCCGACTGATATATTCAAAATCCAGTCATTCTAACGGAGGACTATATTTTTGTTTAAATTAACCTTGTCGACGGATGATTTGAGGGCGTACGTGTTTCAGCAGTTGAATCATTTTTTCCCGGATAACCGGCTTGCCCTTACGGAAAAAAAGTTCAGCCAGTCTGTTCAAATGGCATTGGACCGCTCTGAATACTGTTTCCGTCATGTGGCGTTAAAATCTTACCATGATGACGGAGCCACTTTTTTCTCTCATCTTCACGCCGACCAATATACGATGTTCCTGTGGTTTTTGTCGAATTCGGTGTGGAAACAGTTTGAGGATTCCGAGCTTTCGTCAAAGCTGTTTTATTTGAACAAGGCTTTAAACGGCGTGATATGTATGTACGACGCGGAGATGCCCGATATTTTTCTTATCGTTCACGGTGGGGGAATCGTATTGGGAAAAGCGAAGTACAGCGATTTTTTTGTATGCTATCAAGGATGCACGGTCGGAGCCGTCGACGGGGTTTATCCCGTCTTTGGAAAAGGGGTAGCCATGGCCCCGCAGTCAACGGTTATCGGTGATTGTAGGGTGGGCGATCATGTGACGATCGCGAATCAGGCCCTTTTGCGTAATACCGGCTTGAGCAGCGGGTCGATTTATTATCGTGATACGGATACGGGACGGCATTTGGTAAAGAGGTCAGATCATCCATGGGCGCAGTCCTTTTTTAATATTCCAATCCCGCGTAACGGAGAAAACGTATGAAACCCAAAACAGTATTGATTAGCGGAGCAGACGGATATATCGCTCTCCATCTGGCCCGGATGCTCAAAAATCGCGGCCATAACGTATTAACGGCCAAACGGGATCGGAGCGGCGACATCCGAATGGATTTTACGAACCCGCATGAGGTTGCATCGTTGAGCGGCAGCGGGATTGATGCGATGATTCATACGGTTTCACCAAATGAATCCTTATATAAAACGGACACATACCGGGCGTTATCGGAAAATGCGGCCGGGATCCACGCGGCGCTTGACTTTTGCGTAAATAACCTTATCCATAATTTCATATATTTCTCCAGTTTCCACGTTTTTGGAGGGCAGGGGGGAAAGTTGACGGAGGATACCCCCGCCTCTCCGCGTAACGACTACGGTCTGGCGCATTGGGCTGCCGAACAAACCGTTCAAATGTTCGACCGTACGCGGCGGTTGAACGGGTGGATCATCAGGCCATCCAATCTCTTTGGCGTCCCTGTCAGCTGCGAGAAGTTCAAACGATGGAACCTGATTCCATTTTTGTTTTGCAAAGAAGCGGCGGAGCACCATACGATAACGCTTTTGACTCCGGGGAACCAACTTCGTAATTTTGTCGGCGTGTCCGATGTGTGCAAGCGGGCGTTGTGGATTTTGGAGCAAAGTCCGTCAGAACGAATTTTTCATGCTTACGGCAAAGAAACGATCAGCGTTTTGCAATATGCTCTGTTAGTACAAGAGGTTGCGAGGGACCAATTCCATCTTCCCGTACAAATCATTCGACCTGAAGGAAACGATCCGGTGACGGATTTCGAATATACAAGCCTGTACGATTATCCGGTTCTTGAGCCAATGGATGTGATGAAGGATTTCGTTAAGGAGATGCTTGAGGTTCTTCTCGTAAAGTCGTAGAAAGGGTGATTCGCCATGAATTGTTGCATCTGCGGTCAAACAAGTACCTTTATGGAGGACTTTGACAGGGCTCCCCATAGTTTGATGAGCATCTATGACTCCGATCAACTGCATTTGCGGGATCTAAAGATTTATCACTGCGATTCCTGCGGGCATACGCAAATTCCGGCTCATATTAGCGAGGAGTATTACCGGGATTATTCTATGGGCTCTTTTTGGGGATCCAGTTTCAAACGTATCCGGGAACAGCAGCTTGAGCGTTTGGTAAAGTTGGCGCCTGCGAATAAACGATTTTTGGATATTGGCTGCGGCGTCGGGCATTATCTAGCGCTTGCCAAGAACCATTTTGAAGAACTGATTGGAGTGGAGCCATCTCTTTCAAGCGCCGAGATCGCACGGCAGCAAGGGTTTTCCGTTATCCATGACTACTTTCATGAGGGATTACGCTTTGACTCGCGATTTGACGCAATCAGTATCATCGAAGTGCTGGAGCATCTTGAACAGCCTGCTGCCTTGTTTGCGCAAGCCGCCAATCTGCTGAATGACAACGGCATTCTTCTAGTCGAGGTTCCTAACGGACAGCGTATTGTCGAAGAACGTTTGTACTACAATTTATGTACGGATCATATCCAGTATTTTTCTATAACCAGCCTGACTACAATGGCGCTTCGAGCGGGATTGACCGTTTTGTGCGTACAGGAAGCGGCGGACCCGAACTTGCTGGAGTTATATGTCAGAAAAACGTCTAAACTTTCCGATACTTTTTCCTCCAGAAGAGAAGCTGCTCTTGACCGGCTTCTCTCGCAGCTTCCGACGAATGCCAGAGTCGCGGCATGGGGGGCGGGGGCGGAATCGACCAGCTTTCTGGCTATGTTGGAGGGTAAGCTGCAAGTTCACTGTTTGTTTGATAGCGACCAAGCCAAGCATGGACATCATATCGCTCGCATTCCCATTGTAAAACCAACTTCCCGGGAAGTATGCCAATTTGAATTCATTATTCTTTTTGCCAATGCGCATAAGCGGCAGATACAAAGTCAACTGGATCAGCTTGGATTCACCGGGAAATTGCTAACCTTTGAGGAAAGCTGATGCCGTTGTGAATCTACGAATATTAAGAAGCAAGGAGAGCCGAAATGATAGTGAAATCCGTATCGTTGAATCGGGCTGCGGTGATAGAAATGGAACCGATTGGAGACAACCGCGGTTATTTTGCCAGAAGCTTTTGTAAAGAAACATTGGCCGAACACGGCATTTTATTTGATATGGTTCAATCCAATGTGGCTTTCAACTATAACCCGCGCACTTTAAGGGGAATGCATTTTCAGTTGCCTCCTTATAGCGAGGACAAGATCGTTTCGTGTTTTCAAGGAGCCATCTATGACGTTATCATCGATCTTAATCGCGGCAGTTCAACATTCGGGAAGTGGTTTGGAATCGTATTGTCTGCGGAAAATCGCCAATCCTTATATGTTCCGAAAGGGTTCGCCCATGGTTACCAAACATTGACGGAGAATACAAGCATCCACTATATGGTCAGCGAATATTACACTCCTTCCCATGAATCCGGAGTCCGTTGGAACGATGACGCATTTGGCATTGAATGGCCTTATAGGGACGAGCTTACGATCTCCGCGAAAGATGAACAGTGGAAGGATTTTGATATTCGTACGGGTGGAATGATTTTGAGTGAGGGAGACGGAAATGGATAATTTGACGGCAAAACAGGTCCTGGAAACGCTGCAGATGGGATATGAAGGCGTTGGCATTTTGGAAGATTGTATTGATCGCGGCGAATTAAACCTGACCGATCTCGAAATGCTGGATAACATCATTCAACTGGCGGCTGTGATTGAAAAGTCTGCGGCACTAAGTTCTGCCCCTAATCGCGTTAAAGAAATCAACGCGAATCTCATTTTTTACGCGGAACGGTTAAAGCAAAACGCAGTTCACAACGAAGTAGAGCTGTTTTTGTATGATTTTCGGTTTCATTTCCGTTCGTTGTTCAGGATATTCGAATATGAAGTTGCCTATATTTTGGAGGATTTCGTAAACAAGCGGGATTATCCGCGTTTGTATCCTGAAGTAAGCGTTGTTGATCACGCCGAGATTGCCGCGCGAGGTAAAGAAGCCCGCTGTAAGGCAAGCGTCATTCTTCTTGCGTACAATAATCTTGATTATACGCGTGATTGCGTGGAAAGTATTCTAGCCAACACGGATGACGTAGAGTACGAACTGATCCTCGTAGATAACGGGTCGACGGATGGCACGAAAGAGTATTTTGATTCCATTCCGGGTGCAAAGGTCATTCATTTGAAATATAACCTGCATGTCGTAAAGGGCTTCAACATTGGTTTGATGGCGGCAGAAGGACAATACTGCGCAGCCGTATGTAATGATTTCATATTTACGCCAAACTGGTTAAGTAATTTGATGATTTGCATCGAATCGGATCCTGAGATCGGGTTCGTGTCTCCGGGCGCGACATTTATTACCAATATGCAGCAAATTCCCATCCCTTTCATTTCCAAAGAGGATTTTGTGGAAAAGGCCAGAGCGTACAATGTAAGCGATCCTTCCAAATGGGAAGAGCGCGTTGTGCTGCTGCCCAATGTTTTGTGCTGCCCGACGGCTCTCCTTGATCGTATCGGTTATTACGACACTCGTTATTTCCGTGGCGAATTTTTGGACGACGATATCAGTTTTAGAATCAGACGGGCCGGGTACAAGCTTGTTTATTGCGCGGATACAGTGACGCATCATTACGGCAGCTTGACTACTTCCAGCGACCATCTTACCAATTCGATGGAAGAGGGAAGAAAGACTTTTTTGGAGAAATACGGCCTCGACGCTTGGCTCGATGCACGTATGAATCCGACGTATTTGAATATAGATTACAACCGTTTGTCCGAAGTGAAATCTATTTTGGGGATCGATGTGAAATGCGGGGCTACCTTGCTCCAAATCAAAAATCGCGTGTGGTCGAACTACGGAATAAAGCCGCGTTTGTCCATTTGCACGACGGAGCCGAAGTATACGGCCGACCTTAATTCCATTTCGGACAATGTCTTTCAGCTCGACAATTTGCGTCAATTGCCGGAGGATATCCATGGTAAAATCGATCTGGCTTATATAGAGAAACCGTTGGATCTATTCCCGGATGATGATTTGGATACTATTTTCAGCAGTCTTTCGAAGGTGATGAGTACCAACGGGAAGCTGGTTTTTATGGTGAATAATATAATTAGCATAGAAGCATTATACGAAATGCTCAATCGTTCACATTCGATTCATAATCGAAAGATTTACTTGAGCGAAATGCTTTTTTTGCAAGCGCAAAAATACGGATTTGAACCGACCTCAATGATGAACTTTCTTACTGAACGTGCTCCTGACACCGATCTGATTGTTGATGAATTGGCCAAGCTTCTTGCAGGTGGCCGTGAGAGAGAAACGGATTATTTGCAGTCCGTATTGCGTACGGGTTATGTCATTTATCAAATGGATTATCAAGGTGTTCGGTAAACCTATTTAATTGCAGATCAATTTTAAGGAGTGCCTATATGATGAAATCAGGCAGCGTGGACCGTTCCTTTTGGGCAGGCAAAAGAGTGTTTCTTACGGGGCACACAGGATTTAAAGGAAGCTGGCTTATCCTGTGGCTTCATAGTATGGGAGCCAGGGTTGCGGGTTATTCTTTGCCGGCCCCCACTACTCCGTCTTTGTTTGAAACGGCGAATTTACAGGACATTCTGGCTGAATGGACGATTGGGGATGTCGCCGATTTGGAGATGCTGAAACAGTCCATGCAAAAGGCGCAACCGGAGATCATCATTCATATGGCGGCACAGCCCTTGGTCCGGAAATCATATGAGGATCCAATCGGAACCTATACCACTAATGTGATGGGGACGATGAATTTACTTGAGGCTGCACGCACTTGCAGCTCGGTACGTGTCATTCTGAATGTGACTACGGATAAAGTCTATGAAAATCAGGAGTGGCATTGGGGATACCGTGAAAACGAACCTCTGGGCGGATACGATCCGTATTCCAGCAGCAAAGCTTGTGCCGAACTGATTACTTCAGCGTATCGCCGCTCATTTTTACAATCATCGGGGATCAGAGTGGCTACTGCGCGGGCAGGCAATGTGATCGGCGGCGGGGACTGGGCGGAGGATCGTTTGATTCCCGACTTGATCAGAGCGCTGACGAAAGGGGAGCGGATTCAGCTTCGGAATCCGGAAGCCATTCGGCCTTGGCAGCATGTGCTAGAGCCGCTGTCGGGGTACCTGCTGCTAAGCCAGCGGATGTATCTGGAAGGCGAAAAATTCGCGCAAGCTTGGAATTTTGGGCCGAAGGACGGTGATGCCCGGCCGGTTGAGTGGATTGTTAACCAAATGCTTAACAGATGGCCTTATGAGCATCCCGGTTATGAAGTAATCAGGCAGGAGCATAAACATGAAGCGAGCATGCTTAAGCTGGATTGTTCCAAAGCGATGAACGAGCTTGAGTGGGCTCCAAGATGGCCGTTAAGTAAAGCATTGGATTACACGATTGAATGGTTTGTCGATTATCTGGACGGTAAAGACATCAAAGATTTATGTTGGCGGCAGATTGCCCAATATGAGGCTGAACAATAAATTAAGCGCAAGAAGCTTCCCGAAGGGCGGCTTAAAAGCAAACAAAAGGGGGGCTGATCGTGAAAAACGCGTCAGTCGCCCCTTTTGTTTTCATGTGGTAAAGATGGATTTAACGATCCCGCTCTACCCTCCCCATTTTCCGCCCCACCAACTCCCCGAGAAAACGGTCGATGACGGCGAGTTCCTCCGGGCTGTAGGTGTTCAGCCATTCGTCATATTGCCGCATCACTCGGCGATGCTCTTCTTGATGAAACTCCCACAGTTTTTGCCCTATCGCAGTGAGGCTGAAAAAGACTTCCTTCTGGTTGGTGGGGAGCTGGGCTCTAAGGATGAGTCCTTTTCGTTCCAGCCGGGAAGTGATTTTGGAGATGGCCCCGCGGGTCATCTTCATGTGTTTGGCGATGTTGATAACATTCAGGGTCGGCTGTTGACCGATCCAGTCCAAAACATGCAACTCCACCATGGTAACTCCGTCTTTGGGGAAATCGGCTTCACCCCATTTTTGCTGGAGGCTGAGCTGCTTCTCCTTGGCGATTTCGTCTTTTTCATAAACGAATTGTTCCAGTTTCTTGATAATATCCTCCGGCAAGATCACGGCTTTCCTCCCATCGGCTTACGCGGCGTCAAAAAAGCTCGGCCCAATCCACCGCTCTGGCAGCAGCCTTGTCCATGATGGCCGGGGCTTCGTCCGGACGCGCGTCGCACCCTTCAATAAACAAACCTTGTACATCCGTTATACCAAAAAAATGCATGATGTGCGCGAGATAAGCATGGCCAAAATCTTTTAAATCCGCGCTTTCCCGTTCGTATACGCCTCCGGAGGCCTGGATATGGAGCGCTTTTTTGCCCTGGAGCAAGCCGACGGGACCCTGCGGCGTGTAACGGAAGGTTTTCCCCGCCACACATAACGTATCCAGATACGCTTTCAACTCCGGCGGGAGAAAATGATTCCACATCGGGTTCACGAAAACGTACTTGTCGGCGTTGATGAACTGATCGGACATGGCCGTGTGCCGGCTTGCCGATACGCGTTCCTGCTCGGATAAGTCGGCCAAGGCGGCCCCTTTGCGAAGCTTGCCCCACGCGCTGAACGTAACGGCGTCAATGGCGGGAACCCCCGATTCAAACAGGTTCAGCACGGTAAATGAATCGCCGGGATGAGCGTTCCGGTAAGCTTCCAAAAAAGTGTTCCCGATGGTCAGCGATCTGGACTCACTCTCGGTAAGGGGATGAGCGGTGACATACAATAAGGACGACATAAAGATACCTCCCAATGAATTATTGATTCCATGGAATCAATAATAGATCGGTTGAGGTATTTTGTAAAGAGGTTTTAATGACGGTTAATTGGTCGATGCTAGTGACTATTATTCTGCTTCCCAGCGCATTGTTCTTCTTAAAACTAGCAGAACCGCACCTATTGCAAAAAATAATATCTTCATTTCAACGATTTCTGTGCCCGAAATTCTAGTTAAATCAACAAATCCAAATGAATATTATATATAATTAAAGAAACTGGCAAAGAAGGAAAGGAGAAATTTTTTTGCTAAAAAAACAAGAAGGTAACCCATTAAAACGAATCACTTCGAGAGTTAGTTTGTTTTTTGTTTTTCCATTTATGTTTCTACTTTCGGTTATCCAATATTTCATTCGCGAATCTCTTTTATCTGAAATTCCTCCCGAAGTTACAATTACGGAGTTTATTTTCTTCCTATGCTTCTCTATTGCATACACTGCATTGAGTTTTGTAAGCGTTTTATTTCGCTGTATATCCAAGGCTCAGCTGGTAATTCCCGGAGTTTTATTTTTGGCGAGCTCATTCGTGTGGTTTTTTTCATCGTATGACATTAGTAATCCATACCATATTAATACGATTGGAATTGCTTCGAATTTAATATTGTTTGTACTTACTATAAATAAATTTTTAAATTTCTATTCGAAAATCGACAACAGCAAAAATAGCAATTCTTAAATCTTTGCCGGAAAGTTTCCGTTGGCAGCTCGAGGCCGACTTATTTTTGCCCAATAACGGGAAAAGCTCCCGTTAATTTTAGCAAAATGGGGATTTACGGCGGTTTAACTGGAAATGCTCCCACTAATTTTGGCAAACGAGCAGGTTTACGGCCTAAACCGATGATTTAGCAGGAGGATTTCCAGTTATTTCTCTAGCAGATTCAATGAGGCTCCAATTAACAGGAGAAATTCCAGTTAATTTACTAGAGAATTCCCGTTAGTAGTTACTAAACGTAAAAATAGGGCCAAATGCGATAAAAAGAGTACCCCGTATGAGGTGCTCTTTTTTATATCTACCGTTCCCCTTAAAGTTCCCCCGCTCCAAGCAAAACCCGAATCCGCGACGCCGCCTTCTCGGCCTGGGCTTGTACCTCAGCCTGATCGGGCTCGCGCAGCCCATGCAAAGCCTGCTCGAACAATTCCGAGCGGAGCAGGGCGGTAAAAACGCGGCCGGCTTCGCTTTTGTTGCGGATAGTCCAGGATTTCTGGTCCATCCAGCGATCCACGTACCGCACGAACAGCTCGTTTTGAGGCGCCGTGATTTCCTCCCGGTATACGCGAACCAGCTCGGGGAAACGCAGCGCTTCCTGGGTGACGACCCGGTATAAAGCCAGATTCTCCGGGTCTAGCGCGTGTTTCAGATAGTGGGCGCCCGCGAGCGCAAACCCGTGTTCCGGCTCTTCGTTCATCCAGGCCGGGTCGCGGCCTTCTGCTTCATCCCGGTCGATCCGGACGCAAGCGGCCTTGATCACGGTCCGGAACAGGTCGTCCTTGTTCTCGAAGTGGCGGTAGACGGTTTTGACCGATACCTCGGCGGTTTCCGCGATCCGGTCCATCGAGGCCAGCGCGTAGCCGGACTCCAAAAATTCCCGCATCGCCGCATCCACGATGGCCGCGCGTTTACGCTCCATCAGGGTTGGCTTCTTATTGTCGTTCGCCGAACGCTCCACGGCAGTGCCTCCGATCTATAGATGCATCTTCTTGACAAAAGCATACACCAGCTCTATGATTTTAACAACGACAACGGTCGTTGTCGTTTTCTAAATTCAGCCGACGATCCGGCTAAACAAGAAAGGATGATTCAACATGTCTCATTTGCTTTCGGATCCGCTGACTTTGCCGTCCGGCGCGGTGTTGCGAAACCGGCTGGCCAAAGCGGCGATGAGCGAAGGCCTTGCCGATGCGGACAATAACGCGACTCCGCGGTTAGCGGCTCTATACAGCCGTTGGGCGCGCAGCGGCGCGGGATTGCTCTTCTCCGGCAATGTGCAAGTCGACCGCTGGCATTTGGAAAGGCCGCTTAACGTGGTGCTCGACCAGAATAGCGACCTGGAGGCGTTGGCCGCCGTCGCCAAAGCGGGAACGTCCGGCGGAGCCCACTTCTGGGCGCAGCTCAGCCACACCGGAAGACAGGTATCCGACTTGGTGAACCCAAGTCCGCTGGCGCCTTCTTCCGTGAATGTCAAAGTCCCGCGCGAGCTGGGATATACCTTCGCCACGCCGCGTGAAATGACCGAGGCCGAGATCCAAAAGGCGATTAGCCAATTCGCCTATGCGGCCGGGAAGACCAAGGAAGCCGGGTTCACGGGCGTGCATCTGCATGCGGCTCACGGGTATCTATTTTCCCAATTCTTGAGTCCGCTGACGAATCTTCGGCAGGACCGCTGGGGAGGAACGCTGGAGCATCGGGCGCGATTTCTGCTCGAAACGATTGAAGCGATCCGTGCGGAAATCGGGCCGGAGTTCCCGATTGGCATCAAGCTGAATTCGTCGGATTTTCAAAAAGGCGGGTTTACCTTTACGGAATGCATCGAGCTGGTGAAGCTGCTGAACCATACGAGCCTTGATCTATTGGAGTTGTCGGGCGGTTCGCTGGAGCAGCCGAAGCTCATGGGCGCGACCTTCCTCGACGAAGGCGAAGACGGCCGCAGCGAAAGCACGAAGCAGCGCGAAGCTTATTTTCTGGAGTATGCGGGAGCCGTTCGCGAGGTGGCCCAAATGCCGGTGATGGTAACGGGGAAATTCCGCTCGCTCGAAGCTATGGCGAGCGCATTGGAAGCGGGAGAGCTGGACGTGATCGGCATTGGACGACCGATGATCGCCGATCCGGATACGCCGGCGAAATTGCAAAGCGGCCAAATCAGCCGGGCCGTGGCGCCCGAGGATTCGCTTGCGCCAATTGAGCAGTTGCCTTGGATGAACATGCAGCTCGAACGTTTGGGTGATGGCCTGGAACCGGACCTCACTCTCGGCGCATCCGAGGCGTTGGCGCAGTTCCAAGCTCTTGAAGAGAAAAACTTAGCGGCATTATTGAAACGGAGAGCGGAAGCAGCTCGGCAAACCGGGGTTTAATCCGGGTCAAGGGTCGATGCACATCGCAATCTCAGAAAGAACCGTCAGCGTGGCACCGCTGGCGGTTTCTATATAAGCAGCCGCCACTTCCCGCAAAGCGCCGCCAAGTTCCCATCCAATATATCATGGCCCGTGCGAATCGGAAAGCCGATAACATGTCGGCCAATTAAAGTAAGATTGCATAAAAACAAGCGATTTCTCAAAAATTAGAAAGGCGGCGAATCATCCGTTTAGGTAGTCCACCGCAAAGGACCTAGCTTTTTCTCAAAATAGTAATAAATCCGCCACGGATTTCATGGCTGACGGAAAAGCCTTTTTGTATGTAAAAATTCAGGGCGTTATCATTTCCGTTGGACACAAAAATAAAATAATCGTCCACCTCGTCAAAAGATTCCAACCATTGCATGGACCGTTTGAAAAGTTCGGATCCAACTCCATATTTTCTGTATTTTTCCCGAATGTACAATTGGGATAAGCAACCCACCAGATTGCCTTTTACCGTCGATAAATCGAAAAAGATCGCAAACCCGGTATCATAGACTTCCTTGGGTGAGATATTCGAATAAGCATAGCCTACGACTTGATCCCCATCCTTAACCACGATGGTGTGGTTATGCCGCGCCTTCTGTACGGAAGGGACGAATCGGGTTTCAAAGTTCATGGTATCGAACAATTCAGGCGTTATCTTCGCTTGGGTTTTCTGAAAAGCCATAAGTTCATTGCACAGGTCCTTGCAACAATCGATTTGTTCATCCGAGATAACCTCATAGTGCAGTTTCCATCATTTCCGCCTCTTTTCTGATCCGGTTGTTGATTCTATTGTTAAGTTTATTATAGGAAAATGCTGCAGGTATGCATGAAAGCTCCGATCATTGCGGCGGACGCAACAAAGAAGCCTCCTTGGCAAATGGAAGTACGCGGCAACCATTTCTGAGGCAGGCTCCTTTTTATAAACGAATTTTGCTTAACTTACCTTAGAACCGTCCGTAAAAAGCGTCCCGGTATACTTCCGCCAGCTCCGTCACCAGCGGCATGCGCGGGTTGGCGGTGGTGCATTGGTCCTCGAAGGCGCGGTCGGCCAAATAATCGACCTTCGACTCAAAGTCGGACGGGTCGAAGCCTAGATCCTGGAATCTCTCCGGAATGCCGAGCGATTGGTTCAGCTTGCGGACCGCTTCGATCAGACTGTTGACGCCTTCCTCCGTCGTTTTCGCCGCCAGTCCCAGCATCCGGGCGATTTCCGCGTACCGTTCATCGGCGATGAAGTAGCGGTATTTCGGGAACGACGCAAATTTGGACGGCTTTTGGGAATTATAGCGAATGACATACGGCATCAGAATCGCGTTCGTTCGGCCGTGCGCGGTATGGTATTCGCCGCCCCATTTGTGCGCAAGACTGTGGTTAATGCCTAAGAAAGCATTGGCAAAAGCCATCCCGGCGATCGTCGAGGCGTTATGCATTTTTTCGCGAGCGGTCGGGTCGGCTGTATGAAAGGATTGCTCCAAGTACCGGAACACCAGCTTGATCGCGTGCAGCGCCAAACCGTCGGTGTAATCGCTCGCCATGACCGAGACATAAGCCTCAATGGCATGCGTCAGCACATCCATGCCGGTGTCGGCCACCGCCGTTTTCGGCAGGGAGTAAACGAGCTCCGGATCGATGATCGCCACGTCGGGGGTCAACTCATAATCCGCGAGCGGATATTTGGTCTGGCCCTCTCTTTTGTCCGTGATGACGGCAAAGGAAGTCACCTCGGACCCGGTTCCCGATGTGGTCGGGATCGCGACGAACTGGGCTTTCACCCCAAGTCGCGGATACTTGTAGACCCGTTTGCGGATATCCAGGAACTTTTGCTTCAGCGAATGGAAGCTGGTGTCCGGGTATTCGTAGAACAGCCACATCGCTTTGGCCGCGTCCATCGGGGAGCCGCCGCCCAGCGCAATGATGCAGTCCGGCTGGAAGCTGTCCATCAGCTCGGTGCCGCGTCTGACGGTGTCCACGGACGGATCGGGCTCGACATCGGAGAAAATCTCAACCGAAACGGGCTTTTCCCGTTTTCTCAGATAGTATTCGATTCGCTCCACATAGCCGAGCTTGACCATCATCGGGTCGGTGACGACCAGCACCTTGGAGATGTTCGGCATTTTCTCAAGATACTGCGTGGCGCCTTTTTCAAAATAAATCCGCGGTGGCACCTTGAACCACTGCATATTGACCGTCCGGTAGGCGACGCGTTTGATGTTAATCAGGTTTACGGCGGATACGTTGGAGGTCGTCGAGTTTTGGCCGTACGACCCGCAGCCCAGCGTCAAGGACGGCAGATTCGTGTTGTAGATATCGCCGATGGCCCCATGAGTGGATGGGGAGTTGACGATCACGCGGCCCGTTTTCAGTTTTTCGGCAAAAGCTTCTATGATCCCGTCGTCCTTGGAGTGTATGACGGAGGAGTGGCCGAGTCCGCCGAACTTGACGATTTCCGCGGCGCGTTCGATGCCCTGCTCGGCTGAGGCGACTCTATAGCACGCCAGCACCGGGCTGAGCTTCTCGGCGGACAGCGGGTAATCCGGCCCAACGCCTTCCAGCTCGGCAACGAGGATTTTTGTATGCTTCGGTACCGAAAGACCGGCCATTTCGGCGATTTTGTAGGCGGGCTGTCCGACGATCACGCCGTTCACGGCGCACCGCTCACCGGTGATCACGAGACCGGACACCGCTTCGGTTTCCGCTTTGTCGAGGAAATAGCAGCCGTTGTCCGTCATCATCTTGCGCACTTCATCGTAGATGGGCTCTTCGATGATGACGGATTGCTCGGAGGCGCAGATCATGCCGTTGTCAAAAGTTTTGGACAAAATAAGATCGGTGACCGCCTGCCGGAGATCCGCCGTTTTTTCGATAAAGCACGGGACGTTCCCCGGCCCGACGCCAAGCGCCGGTTTGCCGGTGCTGTAGGCGGCTTTGACCATCGCCGACCCGCCCGTGGCCAGAACAAGCGCAACGTCCGGGTGGTTCATGAGCAGCGTTGTTGCTTCCAGCGACGGATGCTCGATCCACTGCACGCAATGCGCCGGAGCCCCGGCCGCTACGGCTGCGTCCAGCAGCGTTTTGGCCGATTCGGAGCTGCATTTTTGCGCGGATGGATGAAAGGCGAAAATGATCGGGTTCCGCGTTTTTGTGGCGATCAGCGTTTTGAACATCGTCGTCGAGGTCGGATTCGTTACGGGCGTGACTCCGGCGATGATGCCGACCGGCTCGGCCACCCGCTGATAGTTTTCATAAGGATTTTCTTCAATGATACCGACGGTTTTGTCGTTTTTGATACTGTGATAAATGTATTCGGTGGCAAAAAGGTTTTTCGTGATCTTATCCTCGTACACGCCGCGGCCGGTTTCTTCCACCGCCATTTTGGCGAGCAGCATATGCTTGTCCAGCCCGGCGAGCGCCATGGCTTGCACGATGCGGTCAATTTGTTCCTGCTCCATGTGCAGGTAAGCCTCTTGCGCCGCCTTGGCCCGGGTTACCAGACGGTTAACCTCTTCCTGCGCGGCGTTTTTCTTGTCTGTCGGCTCGGCAGCGGCGGACGCTTTGGCTTCGGCCGGGCTTTTGGTTTTGACAGCCATTCATTTCCCTCCCTATGGAATAATTGAACGTATTAAAGGCAGAAGTTCAACAACCTAGCCTTATAAACAAGTACAGTTTTTCCTGACGGCACCTTCTTACCCAAGCCAGTTTCTGGCGTACCCCTTTCAATCTTGCGGAAATGCGGAAGTGGCGAAATCGCCCACATTATCCAATTTGAACATCCTTTAGATTTGTCCGGGTTGCATCATACTAAGCGCATCTGTGAATCCATGATGAAGAGCTAAAGGAGGAATCAGGACAATGACCATGCAGGCATGGGAAGGTTTTAAACCGGGAACCTGGCAGGAGGAGATCGACGTCCGCCAGTTCATCCAGCTGAATTACGAGCCCTATGAGGGAGACGAGTCTTTTCTGGTCGGAGCGACGGAGGCGACAATGCAGCTCTGGAAGGAGTTTATGGAGCTTGCCAAGCAGGAACGGGAAAAAGGCGGCGTGCTCGACATGGACACCTCGGTGGTGTCGAGCATTACTTCGCATCCCCCGGGCTATTTGGACAAGAGTCTTGAACGCGTCGTCGGTCTTCAAACCGATAAGCCGTTCAAGCGTTCGCTTCAGCCTTACGGCGGGATTCGGATGGCGCAAAACGCCGTCGAAGCTTACGGCTACAAGCTGGATCCGGAGGTCGAGCACATTTTCACCACGTACCGGAAAACGCACAACCAGGGTGTTTTTGACGCCTATACCCCGGCCATGAAGCTAGCCAGAAAAGCAGGCGTCATCACGGGGCTTCCCGACGCGTACGGCCGCGGCCGCATTATCGGGGATTACCGCCGGGTTGCGCTGTACGGCACCGATTTTCTGATCAAAAGCAAGCAGGATGAACTGTCTTTCTTCGACGAGCGCGAGATGAGAGACGATATTATCCAGGCCCGTGAGGAGATTACGGAGCAGCTTCGCGCCTTAAACGAGCTGCATGAGATGGCGGCCAGCTATGGATTCGACATTTCGAAACCGGCGGGCACCGCGCAGGAGGCTTTCCAGTGGCTTTACTTCGGTTATCTGGCCGTGATTAAGGAGCAAAACGGGGCGGCGATGAGCCTTGGCCGGACTTCCACTTTTTTGGACATTTACGTTAATCGCGATCTCAAGGCGGGCCGAATCGACGAGCAAGAGGCTCAGGAGCTGGTGGACCATTTTGTCATGAAGCTGCGCATGGTGAAATTCGCCCGGACGCCGGAGTATAATCAGCTGTTCAGCGGGGACCCGACCTGGGTGACGGAATCGCTGGCCGGGATCGGTCAGGACGGCCGCCCGCTAGTAACGAAAAATACGTACCGGTTCCTGCATTCGCTGGAAACGCTGGGGCCGTCGCCGGAACCGAACCTGACCGTGCTGTGGTCCACCCGGCTGCCGCAGAAATTTAAGGAATATTGCGCGCGCATGACGATTCAGACCAGCTCGATCCAATATGAGAACGATGATCTGATGCGGACTTATTTTGGCGACGATTACGGAATTGCCTGCTGTGTTTCGGCTATGCGCATCGGGAAACAGATGCAATTTTTCGGAGCCCGGGCCAATTTGGCCAAGGCGCTTCTGTATGCAATCAACGGCGGCATCGACGAAAAGATGAAGGTGCAAATCTCTCCGCCCATGCGGCCGATCACCTCGGAAAAGCTGGATTTTGACGAAGTGATGCAGGCTTTCGATCATATGATGGAATGGCTGGCGGAGCTTTATATCGATACGCTGAACGTGATTCACTACATGCACGATAAATACTGCTACGAACGTATCGAAATGGCGCTTCACGATCAGGAGACGATGCGGACGATGGCGACCGGGATCGCCGGGCTGTCGGTTGCCGTTGATTCGCTCAGCGCCATCAAGTTTGCCTCCGTTCGGCCGGTGCGGGACGAAAACGGGATCGCCGTCGATTTTATCCTGGAAGGGGAGTATCCGGCCTACGGCAATAACGACGATCGTGTCGACAACATCGCGGTCGATCTGGTCAAACGCTTCATGCGCAAGCTGAAAAAGCATTCGACCTACCGCCAGTCGAGAACAACGATGTCGGTGCTGACCATCACCTCGAACGTGGTTTACGGCAAGCTGACCGGGAATACGCCGGACGGACGCAAGCAGGGCGAGCCGTTTGCGCCGGGGGCCAATCCGATGCACGGCCGCGACAAGAAAGGCGCGATCGCCTCCTTGTCCTCCGTGGCCAAGCTGCCTTACGAATACGCGATGGACGGGATTTCAAACACGTTCTCGATCATTCCGGGTGCGCTGGGTAAAAACGAAGAGGACCGGGTGCGCAATCTGACCGCCATCCTCGACGGATACGCAGCCAAAGACGGCCATCATCTCAACATCAACGTATTCGACAAAGAAACGCTGCTCGACGCGATGGAGCATCCGGAGGAGTATCCGCAGTTGACCATCCGCGTATCGGGTTACGCCGTCAATTTCATCAAGCTGACGAGAGAGCAGCAGCTTGACGTCATCAACCGAACCTTTCACGAAATCATTTAAGCCGGGAGGGAGAGCCGATGGAACAGCAGGAAGGCCGCATTCATTCCATAGAAACCTCCGGCATGGTCGACGGGCCGGGGATCCGGTACGTTGTTTTTATGCAGGGCTGCTTGCTGCGCTGCCAATATTGCCACAATCCCGATACATGGAAAATCGGGCAGGGGCGAATCGTCACCGTGCAGGAGCTGGTCGATGAAATCCGCGGGTATCTCCCGTTTATGCAGTACTCCGGCGGCGGAGTAACGGTAAGCGGCGGGGAACCGCTGCTGCAGGCCGATTTTCTGCTAACCCTGTTCGAGGCCTTGAAGCGGGAATTCGGCATTCACACCGCGATTGATTCTTCCGGCGGGTGCTTTACGAGCCGCGGGCATTTCTTCGAGACGCTGCAGGAACTGCTGAAGGTGACGGATCTCGTGCTGCTCGACTTGAAGCATATCGATCCGGAGAAGCATCTCAATTTGACGGGCAAATCCAATGAGCATATTCTCGAATTCGCCCGGTATCTCTCGGACGCGAGGATTCCGGTCTGGATCCGGCATGTGCTGGTCCCCGGCATCTCGGACGATGAGGAAGACCTGCGGCGACTGGCCGATTTCATCAAGACGTTGAACAATGTCGAGCGCGTGGAAATCCTGCCGTATCACGAAATGGGCAAATACAAATACGAGCAGCTTGGCATCGAATATCCGCTTGCCGCCACGAAGCCGCCGGATGAAGCGACGATTCAAAAGGCGAAGGAGATTTTGGGGGCGCGGTAGGAGACGCAGCACGGATTTTCGGCACTTGCGTTCCGAGGCACCGGATCATAATGGACAAAGCGGTTGCCGCAGGGCGGCCGCTTTTTAATTTCGCCTTTGTTCCCGGAATGAAACCATTCTCAAAGGAAGTATGTATTATAATTAAGAAAAGTCTTAACGAGGAGGGACGGTTTGTGGGAATCTTGGCGAGGTTTCGGGATGTTATGCGGGCCAATCTCGGCGGGCTGGCGGCCAAGGCGGACGACCCGGAAAAAACGGTCGATGCATACATACGCCGGTTGAACAGCGATCTGGGACAGGTAAAGGCGGAGACGGCCTCCGTGCAGGCGGAAGAGGAGAGAGCGCGGAGAGCGCTTGAGGAATGCGGCGCGGAGATCAAAAAGCTGCAGCGTTATGCGGAGAAATCCGTGGAATCGGGAGACGAAGAGGCAGCGCTTCGGTTTTTGCGGCAAAAGGCGACGAAGTCGGAGCAGCTTGCTGCCTTGAAATCAGCCTATGAGCAGGCGTCCGCCAACGCGGCAAAGATGAAACAAATGCAGGATAAGCTGGTTTCCGACATCAGCGGGCTTGAAGCCCGTCATATGGAGTTAAAGGCCAAGCTGGCGGAGGCTGAGGTGCAGCGGCAGAAAAATGCGGACAGCGGAGTTGGAGGAGTGAACTCGGCTTTTGGTTCCATGGAGGAGAAGGCCGAACTGGCCTTGAACGAAGCGCTGGCCCTTGCCGAACTAAGAGCCGGCGTTCGTGAGGACGATTTGGACGAACTGATTACTCAATTGGAGAAAAGCGCGGCGGAGAAAGCGGATCAAGCGGCTCAGGGAGCGGATGCCTCGGCGGAGGTATCTCCTGAAGACGAACTCACGGCCATGAAGAACAATATAAATCAAAAATCCTAGCGATCTTGCTGGAATTTGAGGTGAGCGAATGCCGGTTATTGAATATAAATGTCCGAATTGCGGCAGCGGCATGACGTTTGACAGCGAAACGGGAATGCTGTCGTGTCCAAGCTGCGGCCGGAAAGAAAATATCGATCATCTTCCCGACCCGCTGAAGAATCAGGTGTTTTCCGACGGCGAGATCAAAGAATACCACTGCGAAAGCTGCGGCGCCGTGATCGTGACCGAACCCGAGACCAGCGCGACCACCTGCGGCTTCTGCGGCTCGGCCGTGGTTCTTAGCGACCGCTTGACCGGAAAGCTGGCCCCGGTTCAGGTGATTCCTTTTTCCATCAGCAAGGAAGAGGCCATGTCCGCTTTCAAAAAGTGGTGCCGGAAAGGCCTGCTGACCCCGAGCGGCTTCATGACCGCGAATCGTATCAAGGGGATCACGGGCATGTATGTGCCGTTCTGGCTGTTCCATCTGCATAACAACGTGGAGGTGCATGGCCACGGCACCCGGGTGAGAAGCTACCGGAGAGGAGACTATGAATACACGGAAACCGATCACTTCGAGATTTACCGGAAAATCGTCCTTGATTATTCCCGGCTGCCGGTCGATGCTTCGGAAAAGATGAATGACCGGTTGATGGACCGTTTGGAACCTTTTCCGTACGACCAGCTTAAAACATTCAAAACCCCTTACCTCGCCGGTTATATCGCAGAAAAATACAGTTACACCGGCGAGGAACTGCTCCCGCGTGCGGAAGAGAAAATCCGTCCTTATATCGAATCTTACATTTCCTCCACGATAGGAGGGTATGCAACGGTCAGCTACACCGACAAACGGATCGACACTCGTGTCAAGCAGTCGGATTATGTGCTGCTCCCGGTATGGATGGTGTCCTATGACTACAACCGGTCGGAGCATACCTTTGTCATGAACGGCCAGACGGGCAAAGTGGTCGGCAAGCCGCCGCTCAGCAAAGCGAAGATGGCGGCGTGGTTCGCCGGAATTTCCGCCGTGGTCTTTCTTTCGTTGAAAACCGTATCGTGGATGATGGGAGGCGGATTTCTATGAGAAAACGGCTTACGGCAGTTGGATGTCTGCTGATCCTGGTTCTCATCTTCATCGCGGCGTTCCCGCTTCGGACCGCCGAAGCCGCCGAAGGCGACAAGCCTCTCATTTTCGACGAAGCCCATCTGCTTAGTCCGGCGGACTCCGAGGAATTGAACGCGCTGGCCAACCGATTGGGAGCCGAAAGAGAAACCGACATTATTGTCTTTACGACGGATAATCCGAATAACGAGGATGTCGTCAAGCTGACCGAGGATTTTTACGACGACCGCGCTCCGGGTTATGACCATCCCCATGGCAATGCCGCCATTCTGACGCTGGATATGAAAAACCGGGATATCTATTTGACCGGATTTTATAAAGGGGAAGAGTTCCTGAACGATAGCAGGCTGGACAAAATCAGGGATAAGATATCTCCTTATCTAAGTGCCGGGGATTATAAACAGGCTTTTGGCGAATACATCGAGTCGGCTCATCGTTATTTGGGTGTGAAGCCGGGTATATTTTACAATATATGGTTTCAATTGGGCGTCGCCCTGGCGGTCGGAGCCGTCGCTGTCGGCGGGATGGCTTACCGCTCCGGCGGAAGGGTAACCGTGAGCGGCAAAACCTACGAGGATTCCGGCAACTCCGG
This sequence comes from Paenibacillus terrisolis, assembly GCF_056171975.1. NCBI lineage: Bacteria > Bacillati > Bacillota > Bacilli > Caryophanales > Paenibacillaceae > Paenibacillus > Paenibacillus terrisolis. The sequence continues at coordinate 160,917 of NZ_JBKFGG010000020.1, forward strand.
CGTGCTGGAGCATCAGGACCGCTTCCTCCGGACCACCGTCACGAAACGGAAAATCGAGAAAGGCGGCGGATCGGGAAAAGGGGGCGGAGGCGTTACCGGCGGCGGGCATTCGCACAGCGGCAGCAGAGGATCATTTTAACGAAAGGGTGAGGGAACGATGAGCTTCTTTAAAAACCAATTTTCGAACGTGGTGGAGTGGGAAGAATTCCGGGACGACATGATTTTCTGGAAGTGGAGCAACCGGGAGATCAAGAAGTGGAGCAAACTGATCATCCGCTCCGGTCAGGACGCCATTTTTATCAATAACGGCAAGATCGAAGGGATTTTCAAGGATGAAGGGGAGTTTAACATCGAGTCGGAGATCATCCCTTTCCTGTCCACGCTTAAAGGGTTTAAGTTCGGCTTCAACAGCGGGATGCGGGTCGAGGTGTTGTTCGTTAACACGAAGGAATTTACAGTCCGCTGGGGAACGCAGAATCCGGTGCTGATCCCGACGCCTCAACTGCCCGGCGGCATGCCGATTCGCGCGAACGGCACGTTCAATTTCAAGGTTAACGACTATGTGACCCTGATCGATAAAGTGGCCGGCATCAAGCAAGGTTATCTGGTGGAAGACGTGAAAATCCGGATTACCTCCGTGCTGGATCAACTGCTTATGAAATGGATCAGCCGGGAAGGCAAGGATATGTTCAATCTGCAGGCGAACGCCGCCGAAATTGCACGGGGGATCCGTGAAGACCTGGATATGCAGGTGATGAACGACGGACTGACGATTACGGGCTTCCAGGTGATGAGCTTCAATTATCCGAAGGAAATCCAGGACATGATCAACAAGACGGCGTCGCATGAAATGATCGGCAACCTCTCCAAATACCAACAGGTCAGCATGACCGACGGCATCGCATCAGGCAAGGTGCAGGGCGGCGGGGCCGCAGCGGATATGGCGGGGATGATGATGGGCATGAATATCGCGAATGAGATGCTGAAGAACATGAACGCCGGCCAAAGCGGTACCGGAAGCCCGGGTTCCCAGCCGTCCGGCGGAGGACAGGGGCCGTCGCCCGCAGCGGCTTCGTCCGAAGGGCATAAACGGCCAAACTTCTGTCCGAACTGCGGCGCGAAAAACGAGGGAGCGAATTTTTGCCCGAATTGCGGACAAAAGCTGGCTTAATGTGATGATGTTAGCACGGCTTTCATCCGATTTTATGAAGATGAGCATGCTCTTTGCGGGCATGCTCATTTTTTTCATATGATGGTTTTATGCCGGCTGCATAAGAAAACTGGATATTAAGTGGTACTTCTTAACTATGGAACTAAATTGATGGATCCCACTAACTGGAAATTCTCCTGTTAATTGAAGCCTAATTGAATCTGGTAGAGTAATAACAGGAAATTCTCCAACTAAATCATCGATTTAGGCCGCTACCCTGCTCATATGCCGAAATTAGTTAAGATGAACGAAAGGCAGCCCCTGTTCGCACACCGTAGGTTAAAAATGGAAGTGATAGATCACCATTTCAGAGCTACATGCGAAAGGAGCTGTTACTATGAAGAATACCATAAAATATGTAGGTTTGGATGTATCCAAAGAAA
>NZ_JBKFGG010000021.1:0-62735 GCF_056171975.1 Paenibacillus terrisolis
CACGCCGCCAGCGTTCGTCCTGAGCCAGGATCAAACTCTCCATTAAAGTGTTTGTCTTGCTCATTTAGAAAAACTGACGAGAATTTTACTTCTCAAGATGATATTTCAAACGGCCTCGCGACCAGCTTGGAATTCATCCATTTTAATACTCACTCGTTGTTCAGTTTTCAAAGATCAACTTCGTTTTTCTTCGTTACCGTTGTTTCAGCGGCAACTTTTATAATATATCACCATTCACAAGTAATTGCAAGAGTTTTTTGAAAAACAATATTTTCGATTCATCCAGCTCTTCTTCATTACCTCAAACGGTAAGTAATAATATACCCTAAACCGCAGCTAAATATCAACCCTAGGAAAGAACTTCCTCGATATAGAGTTGTCTTTCCTGTATAAGGTTCACGATCTGCCCCTGAACGGACACCATTGGACGCGTCGGGTGGTCGCGATCGGAGAACACGATTTCGCCCACTTTATCATTACTAAGCCTAACGCGCATTCCGGTATGGAATTGCGTCACTTTATCTATGAACGCCTGCACAATGCCGGGGTCAAGTTTGCCGAACGCTTCGGTTTTGATTTGCTCTAGCACCAAATAAGGCGACTTGGCTTTACGATAACGGCGATTCAGTGTCATGGCATGGAAAATATCCGCAATCGCAACGATTTTCGCATAGACATGCAGTTTGTCGCCGGTCAAATGAAAAGGATATCCGGAGCCGTCCATTTTCTCATGATGCTGCAGCGCCGTTAAGCGAACTCCCTCGTTAATCGCCGCCGTTTTTCGCAGCTGCTGATAACCGTAAGTAGTGTGCATCCGCATTTCTTCGGCTTCTTCCTCCGTAAGCGCACTCGGTTTATACAGAATAACCGGGTCGATTTTGGTATTGCCGATATCATGGAGCAATCCGGCAAAAGCGACCTGCATCCAATCCTTTTGCTGCAATCCGTACCACTGTGCCAACAGATAGGAAGTTAACGAAGAGAGGATCGCATTATGATACAGGTAGTCATACTCGTTCATATTCCGCGGAGCAAATGTCAGTACGTTATAAGATTTAATATGCCGGATAAGAGCTTCCAGTTGATGCCGTAATTCATAGATGGGAAGTTCGGAAGCAAGTACGGACTGAAAGGCGCTTTTCGTTAAATGCAACATTCTGTCGTATTCCTGATGCAAGGGACTGCTTTCATTCCTGATGTCATTAATAGCTGCGCCGACATTGGCGGCATTCGAAGAAGCCGCTGAGCCCGCTTTTGTACTAGTCGTGTCCTGCCCGGAGGCCGCAGGAGTTGTCCCTTTACGATCCGTAGCAAAAGGTTCCTCAATATCTACCTGCTGGATCATAAACGCACGAATAATATCGAGATCCCGAGGCAGCAGGACCTTTCCTTTTTGCAACAAGAGTCCGCCAAGCGGAGTATAAACGGAACTGATCAGCTTTACGCCGGGTTTTATGTCCATCACAGAAATACTAGTCATATCCATACTCTCCTCAATTGTACAACTGGGGCTTCCATCACCTAAAAATAGGGAAAAAGAACTATTCCTCACCCACTAACATTATAGTACGCCTTTAAAAAAGCAAGCAATCCTTCTTTTTCAACGGAGAGTAAAAGAGTAGTAAAAAAGCGGACCTCCTTGGGGGAAGTCCGCTCTATGCTGAATTTCTGTTATTCTTCCGAATCTACGCCAGGTTCCGTCTGGGAAGGATCGGTGACACCTTCACCGTTCTCATCGTCCGGCTCATCCGTATCCTCGCTCTTATCCGAGCGGCAGACGGTAGCCACCGAATCATCGTCCCGAATATTGATCAGCTTCACGCCCTGCGTATTCCGGCCCATGGTCGAAATGCCGGCCATGCTCGTACGAATCAAGGTGCCGCTGCTCGTAATGATCATCAAGTCTTCTTCATCTTTGACGACCTTCAGACCAACTACGGAGCCGTTTTTCTCGGTCACGTTGATTGTCTTTATCCCTTTGCCGCCGCGGCTTTGCGTCCGGTATTCCGAAGCAGGCGTCCGTTTGCCGTAGCCCTTCGCCGTAACGATCAGGATATCCTGCTCAGGCACCACGACATCCATACCGATCAGCTCGTCACCATCGTCGAGCGTGATCCCTTTGACGCCTGTAGCCGCCCGTCCCATAGAACGAACATCGCTTTCCGGGAAGCGGATGGACATGCCTTGCGCCGTCCCCATGATCACTTCATGAGAACCGTCGGTCAGCTTCACATCGATCAGCGTATCGTCGTCGCGCAGATTAACTGCGATAAGCCCGCCCTTGCGGATATTGATATAATCCTCAAGCGGCGTCTTCTTAACGATGCCCTGCCGTGTGGCAAAGAACAAATATTGATCCTCGTCAAAGCTTTTCACCGGTATGACGGCATTGACGGTCTCGCCCTGCTCGATTTGGATCAGGTTGATAATCGGAGTTCCCCTTGCCGTACGTCCAAGCTCCGGAATCTCGTAGGCTTTCAGACGGTAAGCTTTGCCCCGGTCGGTAAAGAACATCAAGTAGTGATGAGTATTCGTCACAAACAGATGCTCGACAAAGTCATTATCCTTGGTGTCCATGCCAACGACACCCCGGCCTCCGCGTCTTTGGCTGCGGTAGGTCGTAACCGGCAATCGCTTGATATAACCGGTATGGGTAATCGTAATAACGACTTCTTCCTGCGGAATCAAATCTTCATCCAGAATGCTTTCTTCCCCGATCGTAATCTCCGTACGACGAGGGTCCGCATATTTATCGCGAATCTCGTGAAGTTCATCGTTAATAATCTGGAGAACCAATGATTCGTTCGCCAAAATATCGCGATACTCGGCGATTTTCTGAAGGAGCTCGTTATACTCGTTCTCGATCTTGTCGCGTTCCAAACCGGTCAAGCGGCGAAGTCTCATATCGAGAATCGCTTGTGCCTGCTCGTTGCTCAGACCAAATCTTGACATCAAGCCGTCGCGGGCTTCCTCGTCCGAATTGGATGCGCGGATCAAAGCGATGACCTCATCAATATAATCCAGCGCGATACGCAAACCTTCCAGAATGTGCGCGCGAGCTTCCGCTTTCTTCAGGTCAAATTCCGTACGACGACGGATCACGGTCACTTGATGCTGCAAATAGTGGCTGAGAACTTCCTTCAAGGTCAAAATCTTAGGCTCGTTATTCACGATCGCCAGCATATTGATCCCGAACGAAGTTTGCAAAGCCGTATGTTTATACAAATTGTTCAAAACGACATTCGGATTAACGTCACGACGCAATTCGATCACGACGCGCATCCCCGTACGGTCCGACTCATCCCGCAAATCGGTAATGCCGTCGATTTTTTTCTCCCGCACGAGTTCGGCGATTTTCTCCACCAGACGTGCTTTATTCACCTGGTACGGGAGCTCGTCGACGATGATTCGAGCTTTATTGTTATGCTCTTCGATCGTCGTCTTGGCCCGCATCGTTACCGATCCGCGTCCCGTCGTATAGGCTTGACGAATTCCGGAGCGGCCAATGACATAACCGGCCGTCGGAAAATCCGGGCCATGTATATAATCCATAAGCTCCAGCGAGGTAATATCCGGGTTTTCAATCAGCGCATGAACCCCATCGATGACTTCGCCCAGATTATGCGGAGGAATATTGGTCGCCATCCCGACCGCGATCCCTGAAACCCCGTTGACCAGCAGATTCGGGAAACGGGACGGAAGCACAACCGGCTCATGCTCTTCCCCATCATAGTTAGGCATGAAATCAATGGTTTCTTTATTGATGTCGCGAAGCATTTCCATGGCGATTTTGGATAACCGGGCTTCCGTATACCGCATCGCTGCGGCCATATCGCCGTCAACCGATCCAAAGTTGCCGTGTCCTTCGACAAGCATATATCTCATGGAAAAATCCTGGGCCATACGCACCATCGTTTCATAAACCGCAGAATCCCCGTGAGGATGGTATTTACCGATAACTTCGCCGACGATTCTCGCCGATTTCTTGAATGGCTTGTCCGGATGCATTCCAAGCTCCGACATCGCATACAAAATACGGCGATGCACCGGCTTCAAACCGTCCCTTACATCCGGCAAAGCACGGCTGACAATAATGCTCATGGCATAATCCATGAAGGATTCGCGCATTTCCACATTAATGTCCCTATCGACGATTTGCGGGTAATTTTCTTCTGCCATGCTGGACCTCCTTTGTTATTCATCCACGTGCCAAATGTATGGGAAAAGACTTGAAACCAGTATCCAACTCGTCACTTTATATCATTTTTCACAAAACAAGCCTAATTAAAACCTCTTGTTCTTCCAATCCTTTTTCCCATACGACAGCAAAAAAATGGGGATGTGTCCACTCCCATCGTGATGTCCGCTCATACACTACGGATATAGCTTTTTCTTAAATTGCTTAAAAAACTAATAAAATCCCCGTATCTTATTATTATATCATTGTTTATCTCTTCTGTCCTATGTTTTTCGCAGTCAGGGATGCAAATTCCGAACATTGCTTCAGAAAGGAAGGGTTGTCATTTGGCCATTCAGCGGATCGCGAGCAAATGGGAAAAAACGAAGATTATCAGGCAGCAGGAGTCTCTTCGCGCCTATATTCCCGACACCCGCAAATACAACTTGGAAAATCTCACGGAGATGATGGAGACGTATGGCATGGTGTTTGTGAAACCGGATCACGGCACCTATGGCAACGGCGTCATGAGCATTGAATTTTGGACGGATGAGCTTGTTCCGGATTCCTCCCGCAAATATAAATTGAGGCACGGCATCGAGTATGAACTTTATGACACGGCCCAGGAACTGCATCATGCGCTTAAGAGGAAAATCAATGAGAAGCTTTACTTGATCCAAAAAGGCATTCATTTGCTTACCTATCGGCGCCGCAGATTTGACATTCGCGCCTTGGTTCAGAAAACTCCGCTTCAAACCTGGGAAACGACCGGGCTTATCGGCAGGGTAGCCGCACTGCAAAAAGTGGTGACAAACTATCATGGCGGCGGCAGCATCATGTCCATAGAAGAGTTGCTTGGCTCCTACCTGTCCCCTAAAGAATTTACCGAGCTATACAAAGAAATGAAAAAGGTCGGTGTGCGCGTCGCTGCCCAACTGGCCAAAAAGCTTCCGAATCTGAAAGAGATCGGCCTTGATATCGCAATTGACGAGCAGTATCGCATTTGGATTTTGGAAGTCAATACGCTCCCGGCTTTGTTCCCTTTCAAACTGCTCGAAAATAAAGACATTTACAAAAAAATCAAGAGATACGCTGTCGCATACGGCCGGTTGAAACCGTCGTCCGTAAATACGCCTCCCCGCCAATAAGAAAGGGCTGCTCCAATGAACCGGATCCATTCGCCGGCATTTGGAACAGCCCTTTATGTCAGTCCGTCTCCCGGACCTTTAGATATCGAGATTCTTCACGTATTTCGCATGCTCCTGGATAAAGTCATACCGTGGAGCGACATCGTCGCCCATCAGCGTATCGAAGATCGCGTCCGCCTGAATGGCATCGGAGATGGATACCTGCTGCATCGTGCGGCTTTCCGGATCCATAGTTGTCTCCCACAGCTGCTCGGCGTTCATTTCGCCCAAACCTTTGTAACGCTGGATATTGAGCTTCACGTTTTCGCCGAATTCAGCGATGATCTCGTCGCGTTCCTTTTCGGAACCGGCATAGCGCACCACTTTGTTGCGTTCGATTTTGAACAGCGGCGGCTGCGCGATGTATACGTATCCGGCTTCGATAATCTTCCGCATGTAACGGAAGAAGAACGTCAGCAGCAGCGTCCGAATATGGGCGCCGTCGACGTCGGCATCGGTCATGATGATCACCTTGTGATACCGCGCTTTCGTAAGATCGAATTCTTCCCCGATCCCCGTTCCCAAAGCCGTGATGATCGCCCTGATTTCAGCGTTGCCCAAAATGCGGTCAAGCCGCGCTTTTTCCACGTTCAGAATTTTACCGCGCAGCGGCAAAATCGCTTGAAAATGGCGATCCCGCCCTTGTTTGGCCGAACCGCCGGCCGAATCGCCTTCGACGATGTACAGTTCGCTGAGCGAAGCATCTTTGGAGGAACAGTCGGCCAGTTTTCCCGGCAAAGCGCTCACTTCAAGCGCACTCTTGCGGCGAGTCAACTCGCGGGCTTTACGCGCGGCTTCGCGAGCCCGGGACGCCTGCAGCGATTTCTCCAGAATCCGCCGCGATACGGACGGATTTTCATCCATGAACTCCTGCAGCTTTTCGGCGAAAAGCGATTCCACAATCCCTCGCACTTCGCTGTTTCCGAGTTTGGTTTTCGTTTGTCCTTCAAACTGCGGCTCCGGAATTTTTACGGAAATAATCGCATTCAATCCCTCACGCACGTCATCCCCGGTTAGGTTGGAATCATTGTCCTTGATCATGCTGGTCTTGCGGGCATAATCGTTGATGATCCGGGTCAGCGCGCTCTTGAAGCCGGATTCATGCGTTCCGCCTTCATGCGTATGAATATTGTTCGCGAACGACAAAATATTTTCCGTATAGCTGTCATTGTACTGAAGGGAAACTTCCACTTGGATCATGTCCCGCTGGCCTTCAACGTAAATCGGCTGTTCGTGCAATACCTGTTTATTATGATTCAGGAATTTGACGTACTCCATGATCCCGCCTTCGTAGTGGAAACTCTCGGAGGCTCCCGAACGCTCGTCGGTCAAAGAAATGTTGATGCCTTTATTCAAAAAAGCAAGCTCGCGAATCCGCGCCAGCAGCGTATTATAATCAAACACGGTCGTTTCCGTGAAAATTTCCGCATCCGGATAGAATCTCGTTTTTGTCCCCGTCTCGTCTTCGTCGATGTCTCCAATCTTTCTTACATCGTACTGCGGCGTTCCGCGGTGATATTCCTGCTGATAAACATGCCCGTCCCGTTTAACTTCTACGATCACTTTCGTCGACAAGGCGTTCACGACCGAAACACCGACGCCATGAAGCCCACCGGATACTTTATATCCCCCGCCGCCGAATTTACCGCCGGCATGCAGCACGGTCATGACAACTTCGAGCGACGATTTTTGTAATTTCTCATTCAGACCTACCGGAATTCCCCGCCCGTTGTCTATAACGGTAACGCTGTTATCCTCATGGACGATTACGTCGATCTTGTCGGCGTAACCCGCCAGCGCTTCGTCGATACTGTTATCTATGACTTCCCAAACCAGATGGTGAAGCCCCCGCGCGCTGGTAGATCCGATATACATCCCCGGACGTTTGCGGACCGCCTCCAATCCCTCGAGCACCTGTATATTACTCTCGTCATACGATTGTTCGTTCATTGACATGCCTTCACCTACTTCTATAGATTCAAAGAGCGGTTAACCCGCAAAAATAATGTTGGCCTTCTTTTTCAGAGTCGCGGAAGAAATCGGCGAATAATATATTCCATCCTTCGTCACTACAATGGACTTCGCTTCTTCCTCGCCGATGCGCAACACGTTTTTCTCTTCGATCGCATGGGTGATAAATTGCTTGGAAATTTTGGACGATTTCTCGATCGAAATGTCAAAAATCGCTATGAGTTCCGAAGAGAGAATGATCTTCTCCCCGCCTAAATGAATATACACTCGCATCCCTCCGCCCTTGATTAATGGACTTGTCCTTCCTGAACATGAAAAAGGCTGGCGTCCGTAAGCCGGCTCGCATTGAGACTCTCGATCCCCGTAGCCGTAATGAACGTCTGCACTTTACTCTGAAACGTCTCGATCAATTGGGTTTGCCGGTAAGGATCAAGCTCGGACAGCACATCATCGAGCAGCAAAATGGGGTATTCTCCGATCTCCGCGTGAATCAGTTCGATTTCCGCCAGCTTAAGCGATAAAGCCGTCGTTCGTTGCTGTCCCTGGGAGCCGTAAACCTGCGCCTCATTGCCGTTAATATGAAAAGCCAAGTCGTCACGATGCGGTCCGGCCAGCGTCATGCCGCGGCGAATTTCCTGATCTTTCATTTGTGATAACTTTATCATAAATTGCTCCAATAGGACAGCTTCATCTTCCTCTTCCGCTTCTCCGAACGAGGGAAGATAGGATAATTTCAGTTTTTCCGAGCCTCCGGTAATGCCCTCGTGGATCTGCTCTGCCCAAGTTTGCAGTTTTCTTATAAATTGTTTCCTTTTTTTGATGATTTTAACACCGTGCTCGACAAGTTGCTCATTCCAAATTTCCAGCATCGTCCCAAGCTCCGGACCTGCTCCCCAGGCTTGCTTAAGCAGATTGTTGCGCTGGATAAGCACCTTCTGATACTGCTGGAGATGAAAAAGATAGCTGGGCTGCACCTGGCCGATCTCCATATCCAGAAAACGGCGCCGGATGCCCGGTGTTCCTTTCACGATCTCCAGATCTTCCGGAGCGAACATGACCACGTTCAGAGCCCCGATAAAATCGCTGAGCTTCCGCTGTTCAAGCCCGTTCAGCTTGGCTTTTTTGCCTTGGGCCGACAGCCGGAGCTCCATCTGAACCGTTCCGTACTTTTTCTCCACCTCGGCATGGATCAGGGCGTGGTCGCTGCCAAAAGCGATCAGCTCCTTATCCTTGGCCGTCCGGTGCGATTTCGTCAGAGCGAGCACGAACAAGGCCTCCAGCAGGTTGGTTTTTCCCTGCGCGTTGCGCCCGATAATGAGGTTAACGTTGCCAAAAGAGTTCAGCGAGAGTGTGCCATAATTCCGGTAATGCTGCAATGACAATTGATTGACGAACACGTAGAGACTAACCTCCTCATTCCCGCTGACCGCTTTTTGCCTTCATTCTTGGGCAGCCACCCGGAAGGAACCGCAATCTTCAACGTCGACCACATCTCCCGAGTACAGCTTTCTTCCCCGGCGATCTTCCGGTTCGCCGTTCACCTTGACGGCGCCTTCCTGCAGGATTGCTTTGGCCATGCCCCCGGTAGGAACGCAATCCGCTAGCTTCAAGAATTGGTCCAACTTAATATATTCCGTCGAAATGGAAATTATCTTCATCGTTTTACGATTTCCTTTCCGTTATCAGTTCGTCGTCCGGTAAGGCAGAATCAGATACAAGCTTTGGCTGTCATCCACCGGTTTGATAATGATCGGACTCATCGCGCCGGTAAAGCCGATATGCAGCTGCTCGCTTTCTACGACTTTCAGAACGTCCAGCATATATTTGGAGTTGAATGAAATGCGCAGCGGGTCGCCGGTAAATTGAGCAACCTCCAACTGCTCCGTAACTTTCCCGAGCTCGGAAGAGCTGGAAGAGATTTCGATTGATCCGTCTTCCAAAGTTTGCAGGCGGACGATATTCGTTTTCTCCTCGCGCGACAGCAAATAAGCCCGGTCGATCGAATCGCTCAATTTTTTCGTATCAAGGACAAGTTCTGTTTTATAGCTTGTCGGAATAATTTTAGAAGTGTCCGGATAAGTTCCGTCCAGGATGCGGGTATAGAACAGCACGCGGTCGATTTTGAACAGCACTTGATTGTCGGCCACGACAATATCGACACGGGTGTTTTGATCCGGAATGATTTTGCTAAGCTCGTTCAGCGTTTTGCCGGCAATGACGATATTGCTGAAACGAACGTTGTCAGCGTCATCCATTTTGGCCATCCGGCTTGCCAGCCGATGACGGTCGGTAGCGACGAATTTGAACAGGTTTTCGCTTAAATTCCAGAGAACCCCGGTCAGAATCGGAGAGGTTTCGTTGAAGGAAATTGAAAATACCGTTTGGCGGATCATATTTTTCAGCAGGTCACCCGGAATCGAGATCGTTTGGTTCTCTTCAATGCTCGGGAGAACGGGGAATTCCTCTGGATCCAGTCCTACCATCTGAATATCCGTCGAGCCGGAACGAATCAAAGTTTGAAAACCTTCCAGCACTTCCATTTCGATATCCTGCGAAGGGAGCTTTTTGATAATCTCTACAAAAAATTTTGCAGGCAGCACCACGCTGCCGGGGCGCTCGATTTGGACGATTTGCTTGTCTTTGTCTTCGGCCGGAATAAACGCTTGAATGGAAATATCGGTATCGCTGGCAGTCAGCGTCATGCCTTGAAAGTTCACGTCCAGCTTAATCCCCGTCAAAATCGGAATCGTAGTCCGGCTGGAGATCGCTTTGGACACGTGTTGGATCGACTCGTTTAATTCATGCTTTAAAATACGTATTTTCATAAATTCAACTCCTAAAAGTTTTATGAAGCATAGGCTTCTTGGGATTACTTCGCAATAAAACTTACTTCGTAAGCACAGGCTTAGTTTTTATGAAGCATAGGCTTCTTTGAAATTACTTCGCAATAGAACTTGCTTTGTAAGAGCAGGCTTACTTTTTATGGAGCTTGGCTCCTTTGAAATTACATCGGAATAAACTCGTCGTTTTGGAGCAACAGCCGATTGGGTTAAGCTGGGGCTTCTATCAAAACCTCGCTAAATCCAGATAACTTTTCCAAGCACTATCAATATCTTCGGCTTTTATATTTTTTTGCATAAAGCAAGTTTTTATCGCATAGAATGGTTGCGAAGAGCAAGTTTTTTTCAGGTGCCGTATGGATGATAAATATCTTTAAAAATATAGAAGAAGTAGTAGGGGCCCTGAATATGTGGATAACAACATAAAACAGATGAAATGAAGCCTATCCACATGTGAATATCATGTGCATAGGCTCTTTGCTTATTCAGGTCGCACTTTTTATTTTTTCGGTTATGTTATTAATAATTTTGAATAGATCTTGGTCGGTTTTGAGCTGCTGAGTGATTTTTTCGTGAGCGTGAATGACCGTGGTATGGTCGCGGCCTCCGAAAGCGTCGCCGATCTTAGGGAGGGAGAAGTCCGTCAGTTCCCTGGAAAGATACATGGCGATTTGACGAGGGAACGCGATGGCTTTCGTCCTTTTACGAGCTTTGAAATCATCCAGCCGCAGATTATAGTATTCTCCTACTTTTTGCTGAATGTCCTGAATCGTGATCATCTTGGGACGACTGGATGGAATGATATCTTTCAGCGCTTCCGCGGCAAGGTGCGTGGTCACGTCCTGGTTGATCAGGGAAGAGTAGGCCACAACCCGGATGAGAGCTCCTTCCAGCTCACGAATGTTCGTGTCGATCTGATTTGCGATATACATCATCGCTTCGTTCGGAATATCGAGGTTTTCCGCCTTAGCTTTCTTGCGTAAGATGGCGATCCGGGTTTCGAGGTCCGGAGGCTGTATGTCGGTGATGAGTCCCCATTCGAACCTGGATCTAAGCCTCTCTTCCAGCGTAGGAATTTCTTTGGGCGGCCGGTCGCTGGAAATGATGATTTGCTTGCGTTCTTCGTGCAGAGCGTTAAAAGTATGGAAAAATTCCTCTTGCGTCGATTCTTTGCCGGCAAGGAACTGGATATCGTCAATCAGCAGAATATCGATGTTCCGATATTTGTTGCGGAAGCTCTCCGCGCGGTTATCCCGGATCGAATTGATAAATTCGTTCGTGAATTTCTCAGAGGAGATGTACACGACTTTGCTGCTGGGACTGTGCTCCAAAATGTAGTGGCCGATCGCATGCATCAAATGCGTTTTGCCGAGTCCAACGCCGCCATATAAAAACAGCGGGTTGTACGCCCGTGCAGGCGCTTCGGCAACGGCCAGCGAAGCCGCATGGGCGAAACGGTTGCCCGACCCGATGACGAACGTATCAAACGTATACTTCGGATTAAGCATATGGGAAACGCTTTCTTCAGTCTGGACGGGTGCGGGAGGCTCTTTGATCGTTGGGATTTGCTCGGGAGGAGCCGATTCTTCAATAACGAAAGAAACACTGACTTGTTTCCCGATATATTCGAATACGGTGGTCGCTACGAGCTTGGTATAACGGCTCTCCAGCCATTCCACGGCAAACGTGGTCGGTGCGGAAATGACGATCGACTGGTCGGTCAGACTGACGATCTTCGTAGCCTTGAACCAGGTATCGAAGCTGGGTTTGCTGAGTTTGGTGTTGATGATGGATAAAATATGTTGCCATATTTCCGAAGTATGGCTGTCCACAGACTGTCACTCCTTTTAAATCTTCCAATTGTGGCTTAAGCCATGCAGAAAGAGTCGAAAAAACATAAATAAAGGGGAATTTTATCCCCAGTAGTAAGTAAAGTATAATCATTATAAACAGAATTAAATTCGAATTGTTCACAATGTTATCCACAGGTTGTTAATAAATCAGTCCATAAACTCAGATATTCACAACAAAAACAATATAATCATAGCAAAAGAAGCCTTATTTTTCAATGGACAGTCAGCTTTTATCCACAAATTCAATAACTTGTGCATAATTATCATTAACACCACTACATATTGTTTATAGTATGTTTAAAATTCGACAGAAAGAGGTAAAATTCAAAAAAAATATGCACAGGTTATTAGAGGATGCTGCTAATTTTGAAATTCCGGGCTTGTGAATAATCTTCGATTGTATCCGTAAAAAAAGAGCCGTTATCCTTTTCGGATAACAGCTCTTTTTGAAATGGGGGATATTCGCTTTAGGCCTTCGGCTCGTCCATGTCCATTTGCCGCTGGAATTTGGCGATGGCCTCGTATTCCTCCGTCAATTTGCGCGAAATGCGGATGTAGATCGGCAGCAACTGCTTGTATATAGCGGCGTTCTCGGCAATCGGCGTATGCTCGTGCGTGCTTCCCACCATCGTTTTAACGATATCGAGCGTATCGGTTTTGCCCAAGGCATACAGGCCCAGCACAACGGCGCCAAGACAGGAGCTCTCGATGCTTTCCGGGATCACGACTGGCTGGTCGAAAATATCCGCCAGCATTTGCCGCCACAGAGGGGAGCGGGCAAAGCCGCCCGTAGCCTGAATTTTGCTCGGCCGTCCGATTTGTTCTTCCATAGCCAACAACACCGTGTAGAGGTTGTAAATAACCCCTTCCAGAACGGCGCGAATCATATGCTCTTTCTGATGGCCCAGCGTTAGCCCGAAGAAGGAGCCACGGGCATTCGGATCCCAAAGCGGCGCACGTTCACCGGCCAGATAAGGGTGAAAAATAAGCCCGTTGGAGCCGGGGCGCACCCGTTCGCCGATTTTGGTCAGCACATCGTAGGGGCTAATGCCCAGCCGTTTGGCCGTTTCCACCTCGGAGGCGGCAAATTCATCCCGGACCCAGCGGAATATCACGCCACCGTTATTCACAGGTCCGCCAATGACCCAATGTTTGTCCGTCAGCGCGTAGCAGAAGATTCGGCCCTTCGGGTCTGTCGTCGGACGGTCTACGACCGTCCGAATCGCGCCGCTGGTTCCGATGGTCACGGCGACGACCCCGGGATCGATGGCATCAACCCCGAGATTGGACAATACGCCGTCGCTCGCTCCGATCACAAATGGAGTAGAAGAGGACAAGCCCATTTCGGCGGCGTATTTTGACGATAGCCCCTTAAGGGAGTGGGTCGTCGGAACGATCCGGGACAGCTGTTCCGGCGTGATGCCGGCAACTTTCAACGCTTCTTCATCCCAATCCAGTCGTTCAAGATTCATGAGCCCCGTGCAGGATGCGATGGAATAGTCGATCACGTATTCTCCGAACAACTTGAAGAAAACATACTCTTTAATAGAAATAAACTTTTTGGATTTGCTGAAAATTTCCGGACTTTCATGGCGCAGCCACAGCAATTTCGTCAGAGGGGACATCGGGTGGATTGGCGTTCCGGTCCGCAAATAAATCTCATGACCGCCGAGCTCGTTTTTCAACCGTTCCGACCACAGCGCGCTGCGGTTATCCGCCCAGGTCATGCAGCGCATCAGCGGCTCGCCGTTTTCATCGACGGGAATGACGCTATGCATCGCCGAACTGAAGGAAACGAACATGATTTGCTCCGGATCAACCCCGCTTTGTTTCATGATTTGCCCAACCGAATGAATCACAGCATTGAAAATCTCTCCAGGCTCCTGCTCCGCAATGGAAGCGGAAGGCGTGTACAATGGATATTCCTCGTTCGCGGAAGCTGCAACCTTTCCGTTTTGCTCAAACAAGACGGCTTTGGTGCTTGTCGTGCCGATGTCAATTCCGATCATATACGCGTGTGCATCCATTTTATAACCTTCTCTCTGTATTTAGCTCTTTTCCTTTATAATTTCACTTTGTTATCCACGATATTAGAAAACCAGGCTGACGGCAAGAATCAGAATCAGGCCAACGACGGATAGAATCGTTTCCATGACGGTCCATGATTTCAAGGTTTGCGGCACGGACATGTTGAAAAACTCTTTGACCATCCAGAATCCGGCGTCATTAACATGCGAGAGTACGATCGAACCTGCGCCAGTGGCGAGTACGGCCAATTCCACATTGGCACCCGGGGTCATGGCGAGAACCGGCGCAACAATGCCGGCAGCCGTCGTCATCGCAACCGTAGCCGAACCGGTGGCCACACGAATCAGGGCGGCAACGAACCAGGCAAAGAGGATGATATTCACATGCGCGCCGGTGGCAATTTGCGCGATGGCGTCGCCGACGCCGCTGTTGATCAGCACTTGCTTGAACGCACCGCCGGCGCCGATGATCAGCACGATCGTAGCGATAGGCGCAAGACATTCACTCGTAAACTTCGAAATTTCGTTTTTCGTAAATCCTCTGGAAAAACCAAGCGAGAAGAAAGAGAAAACGACGGCGATCAGTAGGGCCATAATTTCATGACCGATAAATTCACAGAACAAGGTGATGGGTCTCGTTGCCTCCGGATCGAGAATGTCGGCGATCGAGCCGATCAGCATCAAAATAACGGGCAGCAAAATCGTAAATAACGTAATTCCGAATCCGGGCAGCTTGCGGTCGTTTTTCACGGAAAATTGCTCCGCCAGCTGTGCCGGCGGTTCAAGCACGATTCGTTTGCCGATAAATTTACCGAAAAGCGGTCCGGCGATAATTGCAACCGGCAGGCCGACGACGATAGAGTAAAGAATCGTCTTCCCGAGATCCGCCCCGTAAGCGTCGATTGCGATCATTGGCGCCGGATGCGGCGGGACCAGACCGTGGACGGTGGACAAGCCGGCCAGAATCGGAATCCCGATTTGCAGCAGCGACATTTTGGTCTTCTTGGCGACCGTAAACACGATCGGAATGAGCAAAATAACCCCAACTTCGAAAAATACCGGAATACCTACGATAAAGCCGACCAGCATCATAGCCCAGTGGACTCTTTTTTCGCCGAACCGGTCGACTAATGTCGTGGCGATGCGCTCCGCGCCGCCGGATTCGGCCATCATTTTACCGAGCATGGTGCCAAGTCCGATGACGATGGCTATGGTCCCCAGCGTTCCGCCCAGCCCGGAGGTAATTGAGTTGACGACATCAAGCGGCTTCATGCCGGCCAGAAGTCCGAGAAGTAAGGCCGAAATCAGCAGGGTGACGAAAGGATTCCATTTAAACTTCGAAATGAGGATAACGAGAAAAACGATTGTTAGCAAAGTCCAAAATATCAATGTGGCATTATGACTCATGCCGAATAGCGTATCCATTTTGAATTCCTCCTTCATGCATTTGCGCAAGCCCGCGTTATTTCATAGATGCAGCGCTTTCATAAACCTTTTTCAGATAAAGCTTGCATTATTATGAGTTTTTTTTCCTGAATCGATGAGTGTATACTTGTCGACAACTAAAGTAAAAGAAAACGGAACGGTTTAACTCCTATTAAAAAGCGTCTTGATCACCCGGATTAACTTGGGATACTGGTATGCAGCGTGTTGCGCGAATCGGCAAAATACTCCTCCACACAAGCTTGGATGGTTTCGATGTCTCCCGATTCCAGACCTTTTAGCAGCTTGCGGTGTTTATTGACGACATATTCGATTTTTTCTTCGCCTTGCGACAGGACTTCCTTGGTCGTGATAAGCATGACGGTCATGACGATCTGGCGGATGCTGGTCCACAGATGAAAAATTCTCGTATGTTTGGCTTCCGTGATGACCAGTTCATGAAAACTGAGATCCTGATAGGCAAACTCCACGATATCCTGATGTTTTCCGGCGAGCTCCATTTTGTCGATAATTTGCCGCATTTGGGCCATGACCTTGGTTGGCTCGGCCGCAAGCCGTTTCCAGGCAAAGCTTTCAATCAGAAAACGTACGTCGTACAGTTCTTCAGTATCGAGCAAACTAAGTCCGTTCACAACGGCACCCATTCGTTTCAATGTAATCAGTCCTTCGCCGGACAGCGTTTTCATGGCTTCCCGAACCGGGGAACGGCTCGTTCCGAAATCCGCGGCGATGCGGTTCTCGGATAATACCTCGCCCGGCTTGATCGTTCCATTGATGATTTGCAGACGCAACTCGGAAGCGATCGATTCGCCGAGTGAGCTGCCTTTTAACCATGAAGAAGGATATTGCATCTTGCTTATCTCCTATCCAAGGGATTTCATCCCGATATGATCAAATGTTCTGAAACAACTTTCTGAAACATTTAAATCATAGCATGATTTCCCTTGAATTGGTACGTGGCGCCTACTTGGACGATTCTACCCCGTGGCCTCCGAATTCGTTGCGTAGGGCGGCTACAACCTTGCCGTGGAAAGTGTCTTCTTCCAGCGAACGGTAGCGCATGAACAGCGACAGGGCGATAACCGGCGCACTAGCTTGCAAATCAAGCGCGGTTTCCACCGTCCATTTGCCTTCGCCTGAGGATTTCATGACACCGCGGATGCTTTCCAGTTTCGGATCCTTGGAGAAGGCGTTTTGCGCCAGCTCCATCAGCCAGCCGCGGATAACCGAGCCGTTCGACCATACTCTGGCGACATCTTCGAATTGAAAGGCAAAAGGACTTTTATCAAGCAGTTCAAACCCTTCCGCAATCGCCTGCATCATGCCGTACTCAATCCCGTTGTGCACCATTTTGAGAAAATGGCCGCTGCCGTTTGGTCCGGCATACAGGTAGCCGTTCTCGACGGAGATATCTTTGAAAATGGGTTCAATGAGGCGGAACGCCGTTTCGTCTCCGCCGATCATGAAACAAGCGCCTTGTTCCGCACCTTCTACGCCACCGGACGTGCCGACATCGAAAAAGTTGATCCCGGTCGTTGATAGCTGGTCGGCTAATGCGAGCGAATCCTTATAATGCGAATTGCCTCCGTCAATAATGATGTCGCCTTGCTCCAGCAGGGGAGTAAGCTGATCAACAACGGATAGAAGCGGGGCGCCGGCGGGAACCATAACCCAAACGATGCGCGGAGCCTCCAGCAAAGATACGAGTTGTTCCAAACTGCCCGCTGGAATGGCGCCTTGACTCGCGGCATTTTCAACCGATTGGCTGTTCATATCGTAAGCAACGACTTCGTGCCTGTGACCCAGCAGATTCGACACGAGATTAAGGCCCATTTTTCCAAGACCGATCATCCCTAATTTCATGAAAGTCCACACTCCTTTTTAGACAAGTATACTTGTATACAACTTTACATTTTCAATATACTCCGATCCATTCTGCCTGTAAATACTTTTCTGGAAGCGCTTATTTTCACATAGCCATTTCACTTAAAAAATACTTTTCCACATGTGCATAACTTATATTCATCCTGAAATGGAAGTGTTGCTGTGGAAAACTCGGAATTCAAGCGATTCACATGTGAATAACCGGGAATTTCGCCCAAAAAGAGATGCCAGGTTCTGTTGACTTTTCAAAGGGGTTATGGTTAAATGTAAAAAGGCATTTTCTGTGGACATGGAAATGATAATAAGACAGTGATTCCTGTAAGGGGGTGCAATAAATGAAACCGACTTTTAAACCAAATGTGAGCAAACGTAGTAAGGTTCACGGTTTCCGTAAAAGAATGAGCACGAAAAACGGCCGCAAGGTTCTCGCAGCTCGTCGTCTTAAAGGCAGAAAAGTATTGAGTGCGTAATGCGTGCGTGAAGACCACTACGGTGGTCTTTTTTTGTTAATGCGAATTTTGCCGTTTTACTTGGCCCTATCGTTGCCGACGGCAGAGGTTTACCGCCTATGACGTTGGTTTATAATACATTAGAAGTTAGCCAACCATGGATTACAGAGCCATTTTTGAAAATCAATCGGGTTTGAAGCAGGGAGATTGCTGTGCATAGAAAGCTTCGGTTACGGAACCGGGCCGATTTCAATCGGATCTACCGGTACGGAAAGTCATTTGCCAATCGGCAACTGGTCGTCTATTGGGCGGGCAGATCGGATATCGAGCGGTTTCGGCTCGGCGTGTCCGCCAGCAAAAAAATCGGCAACGCCGTTGTTCGCAACCGGATGCGCCGCATGCTGAAGGAGATCGTTCGTCTGCATGAAGCGGAGATTCGGGATCATGTCGATCTCATTCTGATCGTTAGAAACGGCGCCGTCGGAATGGAGTACAAGGAACTGGAAAAAAGCGTGCTCCATGTACTGCGAAAAGCCTCGCTGCTGCGGCCTTCGAGGCCTTAAGTGGTCTTGTTTCTTTGTCCTTTTAAATATGTTATGATTTACGATGAATGGATAGGTTAAGAGAGGGGTTTTGAAGTGTCGCGAATGATCAATAACAGAAGAAGATGGCTTCTTCTCATTCTTGCGATCGGACTGGTGGCTGTGCTCGCCGGTTGCGGAGTGCAAAGCAACAATATTACAACAACTACGGAAAGTATGAGAGGCAGTAACTCTTGGTGGACGGCCAACGTCGTTTATTACTTCTCGCTTGCTCTGGATACCTTTGCAAAATGGTTCGGCGGAGCATACGGGCTAGCGATCCTCGTGATGGTTATTATTGTTCGGACATTGATTCTTCCCCTGACGCTGAAGCAGGTGAAGAGCTCGAAAGCGATGCAGGCTATTCAGCCGCAGCTTGCGAAGATCAAGGAACAATATAAAGATAGCCCTGAGAAACAGCAGCAGGAAACGATGAAGCTGTTCCAGGAGCATAAAGTAAATCCGATGGCCGGCTGTTTTCCGCTGATTATTCAAATGCCGGTGTTCATTGCACTGTATAACTCGATTTACCATAATGCCGCGATCCGTGAACATTCCTTCCTGTGGCTTCATCTCGGTGAGCCGGACAAGCTGTTTATCCTGCCGGCGCTTGCCGCACTGACGACGTTCATTCAAACAAGAATGATGTCGAACATGAACCCTTCCGGAATGCAAGGGCCGATGCAGTTTATGATGTTTGTCTATCCGATTTTGATTTTCATCATGGCTTACAACTTTGCCGCGGCGCTTCCGCTTTACTGGATTTTCAGTAACTTGTATACGATTGCGCAGAACTTTTTTATTTACCGGAAGAAAGATCCGGTCCTGGCCGTCAATGGGCCAAGCGGTTCTTCACCTTCAGGTTCGAGTTCGGGTTCGGGTAAGAAAAAGGGCGGTTCGAATTTAAAAGCCGGTCATCCCGGCAAAGGCGCCAAGGAGGCCAAAAAATCGAAATGAATAAAATCATGACGTCGGGAAAAACCATTGAAGATGCTGTAAAACAAGGATTGGCCATGCTCGGCACTACCGAGGATAAAGTCGCCGTGAATGTGTTGGAGCAGCCGTCAAAAGGATTCCTGGGACTGATCGGAGTCAGGGAGGCCAAGGTGGAGCTCACCTTGCTTGAAAAGACTTCGGCAGAACCATCATCGCTGGGGAAGTCTTCGGAACCCTTCGCTTTTCCTTCTAATAAGGAAGGCTTGGTTCACGATGGCAGAGACCCCTATGAGGAGGCGGCGTTATTTGTACGGGACGTCGGTACGAACATGGGGCTTGAGATTGAAGTCGATATCGAGCACAAAAAAGACAGCACCGTATTGAACATTTCGGGAAATGATTTGGGACTCTTAATCGGGCGGAGAGGTCAGACCCTCGATGCTCTGCAATATTTGGCGAATATTATCGCTAACCGTTATTCCGATAGCTTTATTCGCATTGTTCTGGACGCGGAAAACTTCCGCGAACGCCGGAGAAAGACGCTGGAGGAGCTCGCCATCCGGTTGGCCGGGCGGGTCGTCCGCACGCGCAAAGAGGTTACTCTTGAACCGATGTCGCCGCAGGAGCGCAAAGTGATTCATTCCAAACTTCAGGATCATCCGGAGGTTAAAACGTACAGCAAAGGCGAGGAGCCAAACCGGCGGGTCGTTATAACACTGAAGCAAAGCAAATGAATGAGACGCAATGACGTTGGCTACGGCATGATGCCTGGTGACGTTGTTGCGTTTATTTTTATGGGCCTCAGCCCTCCCAAACCCTCCCTTACCGTAAGGGAGGGCTCCGAGGGCCCGCAGCCCTCTGGACTCACGCAAACTGGACTAACGTTGGAGGGACAGAGGTGCACCTTTATCGCTGTTCCCTACGGGAATGCGCTGGACTGTGGCGGCGGAACGCTTTTCTCCCCCTAACGGGGGTACGTCTTACTGTTGGAGCTCCTTGGGGACCTGGAAAAGCGGAAGTAACGAGGGAGAGGCAGAGGCGCACCCTCGTCGCTGTTCCCTACGGGAATGCGCTGGGTTACGTGCAAGGAGGCGCTGTTCCTTCGGAATGCGCTTAGGTTTGAGCAATTCGGTGAAATGATGTTATAGATGAAGCAATGTTTGTGAGTTCCGTGAATGAGAGCGGAGATGGCTGTTTGAGTCTGGAGAAGCGAAAGCGTTCGCCTTTGCCATTGGATTGTAACCTTGCAAGGTGTTATATAATATTGGCAATCCAATGGCAACAGCGATCGGAAGATCAAACAGCTGGCGCAGCCCATTATTCACGAATAAATATCAACAGCGAGGTGAGAACATGCTAAGCGATACGATAGCAGCGATATCGACGGCGGTGGGCGAAAGCGGGATCGCGGTGATCCGGGTCAGCGGGCCCGAGGCGATTGACGAGGTGGGACGGTTGTTCCGCTCCAAAACGGCTCTGCCGGAGGCGGAAAGTCACACCGTGCATTACGGGTTCATCGTTGACCCCGAAACGGGGGAGAAGCTTGAGGAGGTTTTGGTCACAGTATTTCGGGCCCCGCGGTCGTTCACTACCGAGGATGTGGTGGAGATCAGCACCCACGGCGGGATTATTTCCGTGAAACGGGTTATGGACCTGCTGCTCATGCAGCGCGGCATTCGTCTCGCTGAGCCGGGGGAGTTTACCAAGCGGGCGTTCCTGAACGGGCGGATCGATTTGTCGCAGGCGGAAGCCGTGATTGACCTGATCCGCTCGAAGTCGGACCGGGCCTTTTCGGTTGCGCTGAAGCAGGTTGAAGGCGAATTGTCGCGTAAAATCAATCTGCTGCGGCATACGTTGGTGGAAACCCTCGCACATATCGAAGTGAACATCGATTATCCGGAGCATGACGTCGAGTCGATGACGATGGAGTTCATAAAATCGAAATGTGATGAGGTTACAGAAGGAATCGAAGCCCTGCTGCGGACGGCGAACCAGGGGAAAATTTTGCGGGAAGGCATTACGACGGCGATTGTAGGACGGCCTAATGTCGGAAAATCGTCGCTAATGAATGCGCTGGCCCGGGAGAATAAAGCGATCGTCACGGATATTCCGGGAACGACGCGGGATGTTATTGAAGAGTACGTCACCATTAACAATATTCCACTGAAACTGCTCGATACGGCCGGTATTCGCGAAACGATGGATGTTGTCGAGAAAATCGGGGTGGAGCGCTCCAAGGCTGCGGTGAATGAGGCGGACTTGATTTTGCTGGTGCTGAACAGCGCCGAAGCTCTTCATGAGGATGAAATTTCTTTAATGAAGCAATTGTCGGGAAGATCAACGATTGTTTTGCTAAATAAAATCGATCTTCCGCAGGGACTTGATCGTGAAGTTGTAGGCGAGTATTTTTCGGCGGAATCCATCGTGGAGCTTTCCGTTAAGACGGAAGAAGGACTGGGCCACCTGGAGGAAGCAATCTCTCAGCTGTTTTTTGGCGGACAATTGGAATCAGGCGATTTGACCTATGTCAGCAATGTGCGTCATATTGCACTGCTGAAAAAAGCGAAGCAGTCGCTTGCCGACGCGTATGAAGCAGCGGACAGCGGCATTCCGATCGATATTTTGCAGATTGATGTGCGGCTTGCCTGGGAGCAACTTGGCGAAGTTATCGGGGACTCGGCGCCGGATGCGCTGATCGATCAGATTTTCTCCCAATTCTGCTTGGGGAAATAAGTCGGAACTTCATAGCGTTCATGATATGATAAATTTAAGTATTTTAAATTGCAACTATTCCGGAAACCAGAGAAGTCTCTCTTTTTTCCGTGTATATAAAGGAGGTTCATTTGATGGGTTATCCTGCCGGAAATTATGATGTGATCGTCGTCGGAGCAGGCCATGCCGGCTGCGAAGCCGCTTTGGCTGCTGCCCGGATGGGCAGCCGTACGCTGATGATCACGATCAATTTGGATATGGTGGCGTTTATGCCTTGCAACCCGTCGATCGGAGGCCCGGCGAAGGGCCATGTGGTACGCGAAATCGATGCCCTTGGCGGCGAAATGGGCCGAAATATTGACAAAACGTTCATTCAAATGCGGATGCTGAATACCGGCAAAGGTCCGGCGGTTCACGCTCTTCGGGCTCAGGCCGACAAGTTTTTGTACCAGCATGCAATGAAAGAAACGATGGAAAAGGAACCGAACCTTACGCTTCGCCAAGGTATGGTTGAAGAGCTGATCGTGGAAGACGGCAAATGCGTTGGCGTCGTTGCCAAGACCGGTGCCGAATACCGTGCTCAAGCGGTCGTACTCACGACCGGAACGTATTTGCGCGGCAAAATCATCATGGGCGAGCTGATGTACGAGAGCGGTCCAAATAATCAACAGCCTTCGGTAAGACTTTCGCATCATTTGAAAGAGTTAGGCTTTGATCTGGTTCGCTTCAAGACCGGAACGCCGCCGCGTGTGCATGGGGATACGATTGATTTCTCGCAGACGGAAGTTCAGCCGGGCGATGACAAACCCAAGTTTTTTTCTTATGAGACTAAGGGTTCGGACAATGAACAGCTGCCTTGCTGGCTCACTTATACCTCGGCGGAGACGCATCAAATTATCACGGACAATTTGCATCGTGCGCCGATGTTTACCGGGGTGATTGAAGGTACTGGCCCGCGTTATTGTCCTTCCATCGAAGATAAAATCGTTCGCTTCAGCGACAAGCCGAAGCATCAAATCTTCCTGGAGCCGGAAGGGAAAAACACGTCCGAATACTATGTTCAGGGTTTTTCCACCAGTATGCCTGAAGAAGTTCAATTGAAGATGCTCCGCTCCATTCCGGGACTGCAAAACGTCGAAATGATGCGTACCGGGTACGCCATTGAATATGATGCGATGGTTCCGACCCAACTGTGGCCTTCACTTGAAACGAAGAAACTGCCGGGCCTATTTACGGCGGGACAAATTAACGGGACATCGGGATACGAAGAAGCGGCGGGACAAGGCATCATGGCCGGAATTAATGCGGCCCGCAAGGTGCAGGGGAAAGAGCCGGTCATTTTGGACCGTTCCGAGGGGTATATCGGAGTGCTTATTGATGACTTGGTTACGAAGGGAACAAATGAACCTTACCGTCTCCTCACTTCCCGGGCGGAATACCGTTTGCTATTGCGTCATGATAACGCCGACCTCCGGTTAACGCCTAAGGGTTATGAAATCGGGCTGATTTCGCCTGAGCGTTATAACCGCTTTTTGGATAAAAAACACAAAGTAGAGCAGGAAATCGAACGTTTGAAAGCGACAAAAGTCCGTCCGGCAGACATTAACCCGCTGCTTGAATCGATCGGTTCCGCGCCTATTCAGGATGGAAGCAACCTGCTGACGATTCTGCGCCGCCCCGAAGTTACTTATGCTCAAATACATTCGGTTTCTCCTGCGGAAGTGGAATTGGATGAAGAAATGCAGGAGCAAGCGGAAATCCAAATTAAATATGCCGGTTACATCGAGAAACAACTTATCCATGTTGAACGGTTACAGAAAATGGAAAAGAAAAAAATCCCTGAAAATATTAATTATGAAGACATCCAGGGATTGGCGATTGAGGCACGGCAAAAACTAATGAAGATCCGTCCGATTTCCATCGGTCAGGCTTCCCGGATTTCCGGCGTCACACCGGCGGATATTTCCATTTTACTGGTTTATTTGGAACATTATAATCGAGTTACGGCAGCGGGAGGGTAACGCTTTGGATTCCGTACAATCACATTTTCACGAACTGCTTTCAGAAAAGGGAATTGAGCTTTCCCCCGTTCAAATGGGTCAGTTTGAGGTTTATTTTGAGGAACTCGTTTCCTGGAACGAAAAAATGAATTTAACGGGGATCACCGAGCGCGAGCAAGTGTATATCAAGCATTTCTATGATTCTATTACGCTTGCGTTCCATGTTCCTATGAATGAAATCGCATCGCTTGCCGATATTGGATCGGGTGCCGGGTTTCCCGGTATTCCCTTAAAAATTTGTTTTCCCCATCTGCAGTTGACCATTATCGATTCGCTGAACAAACGCATTCACTTTTTACAAAATGTGGCGGAAAAGCTGGGACTTGAGCAGGTCAATTTGCTCCACGGCAGAGCGGAGGATTTGGCCCGACAGAGTCAATTGCGCGATCATTTTGATTTGGTTACGGCTCGTGCGGTAGCGAAACTGGCTGTGTTGAATGAGTTTTGCCTGCCTTTTGCAAAGCCGGACGGCATTTTCGCTGCGATGAAAGGGAGCAATCCCGGTGAAGAGGTAAAAGAAGCCGCCAAAAGCTTCTCGGAATTAAACGGAAAGCTGTTAAGCGTTTCCGAGTTTTTGCTGCCGCTGGAGAACTCGGAACGTCATATTATTATTGTCAGCAAAACCGGCACTACACCGAAGAAATATCCGCGGAAAGCGGGAACACCTTTGAAATCCCCAATTCTATGAGCAAAACCCACAAATATGCGCTGTGACAATGTTCCACGTGAAACAAAATTAAAATTTGTAAGCAAATTTACGAGATTAGAGAATAGGATTATAGAGGAAAAAGTGGTAGAATAGATATATCGGGTACTAGACGAAGGTGTGGTACATAAAGTGATCGCTCAACGAGTTATTTAAACACAAAGACCGTTATGCAGAAGTTTTCTGTTTTTGGTTTAAATGACTTTATTTGAGCTTTCTCCCCAAGGATCAGCCTTTTTAGCGGGTGGCTTTCACCCTTACACTGCATAGCGTATTCATCCCTGCAAAGGGATGCTGCCCGTAAGGCTGAATGCCTTATGTCACTATGAAACTAGGTGGTAATTAACGGAATGAAAGATCAATTTTCTAAGTTGTTCGGTTTAGCCGAACGAAGCAGCGGAGATGAAGTGAGACAAATCCCGGTGGGGGAAATTGTCAGCAGTCCTTACCAGCCTCGGACTATTTTTGATGATGAGAAAATCGATGAATTATGCCAAACCATTCGTACTCATGGCATCATTCAGCCGATTGTCGTACGCTTCCGCAATGACAAATACGAGATTATTGCCGGGGAACGTAGATGGCGTGCAGTAAAAAAACTGGGGTTAGAGACCATTCCGGCCATTATGCGGGATTTCAATGACTCGCAGGCGGCATCCATCGCTTTGATTGAGAACCTTCAACGTGAAGGCCTGACCTCAATTGAAGAGGCGCTGGCTTATCAGAATCTCATCGATCTCCACCAGCTTACCCAAGAAAGCTTGGCTCAAAGGTTAGGAAAGAGCCAATCCACCATCGCCAACAAGATTAGGCTGCTGCAGCTTCCTGAAGCTGTGAAGAATGCATTGATGGAACGCAAGATCACGGAACGTCATGCTCGAGCTCTTTTATCGTTAGATACCGAAGAGCTTCAAATGAAGGTATTGAATGAAATTATCAGTAAGGAATTAAACGTTAAACAGACGGAGGCCAGGATCGCCTTTTATAAGGAAGTCGCCAAAAATAAAAAGTCGGCTAAACGAATTTCGTTTACGAAAGACGTCAGACTGGCACTAAATACGATCCGCCAATCGATCGACATGGTTTCCGGTTCCGGGCTTGCGATCACTACCCAGGAAAAAGATCATGATGACCATTATGAAATTGTAATTCAAATTCCCAAAAGGTCGAAATGAGTGCTCGCTGACCATAACCGCGAGGTTACGGGGTCAGCTTCTTTTTCGCTTATTTGTAGATGTTGCTGCACACTCGCCGAATATATTGCTTTATGCCGTATCCGCAGCTCACGGTGTTATTTCTAACCGTAAGGTTATCGCCATGCAAAGCTTTTTTGGTCTTTTTGTAGCTGCAGCTTTGTCGTCTCTATCATGTTAAAAAAACTACAAGAAGATTCTTCTAATATATTGAGGTGAAATGGATTGTCTAAAATCATAGCCATTGCTAACCAAAAAGGAGGCGTCGGGAAGACGACGACTTCAGTCAATTTGGGAGCGGGACTTGCTGCGATCGGTAAAAAAGTGCTGCTCATTGATATTGACCCGCAAGGGAACACGACTAGTGGTGTGGGTATTAATAAAGCTGATGTTGCCAATTGTATTTATGATGTGCTTATCAATGAGGTCGACCCAAAGGAAGCAATTGCTCATACGGATGTGGAGAATCTGGATATCATTCCGGCAACGATTCAATTAGCCGGGGCGGAAATCGAACTGGTTCCGACCATTTCCCGCGAAGTGCGATTGAAGAAATCACTTCAACAAGTAAAACACCTGTACGATTATGTTCTAATCGATTGCCCGCCGTCTTTAGGCATTTTGACGATTAACTCGTTAACGGCCGCCAATTCGGTGCTTATTCCAATTCAATGTGAGTATTATGCTCTTGAAGGGCTGAGCCAACTGTTGAATACGGTACGCCTTGTTCAAAAGCATTTGAATACATCCCTTCAAATTGAAGGGGTTCTATTGACGATGTTTGATGCCCGAACCAATTTGGGTATTCAAGTTATAGACGAAGTTAAAAAATATTTTCAGCAAAAAGTGTACAAAACGGTTATTCCGCGTAATGTACGGCTAAGTGAAGCTCCATCGCATGGTCAAACGATTATTACCTACGATCCCCGGTCCAAAGGCGCGGAAGTTTATTTAGAGCTGGCAAAGGAAGTGGTCTCATATGAATAAACGTTTGGGCAAAGGATTGGATGCTCTGATTCCCGCACTTTCGATTCAAGACGATGATAAGGTTGTGGAAATACCGCTCACTCAACTTCGTGCCAATCCGTATCAACCACGCAAGACTTTTGACGAAGAGGCAATAAAAGAGTTGGCGGAATCGATCCGCCAGCATGGCGTGATTCAGCCGATCATCGTTCGCAGTGTGCTTAAAGGTTATGAAATTATTGCCGGTGAACGACGGTTCCGGGCATCCCAATATTGTGGTAATGCTACCATTCCTGCAGTGGTACGTACGTTTTCGGACCAGCAGGTTATGGAGATTGCGTTAATTGAAAATCTGCAGCGGGAGAACCTGAACGCAATGGAGGTTGCGGTTGCTTATCAGGGGCTTATGGATCAATTTCAATTGACCCAGGAGGAGCTTTCCCTGAAGGTTGGCAAATCCCGTTCGCACATTGCTAATTTTTTGCGGCTTTTGTCCTTACCTGAAGAAGTTAAAGATTATGTTTCACGTGGAACATTGTCCATGGGACATGCGCGTGCATTGGTTGGGATCAAGGATCCGGCCGTGATCAAGCAATTGGCTAAACAGTGTATTGATCATGAGTGGAGCGTCCGCGATCTTGAGGATGCCGTTCAACAGCTGGATCGCAAAAAACAGGACAAGCCAAAACCTTCCAACAAAAAGCGTGATCCTTACATTGATGAAGTAGAAGAAAGTTTAAGAGAACGCTATAAAACGACGGTCAAAATAAAATCGAATAAAGATAAAGGTAAAATCGAAATCAATTACTACAGCATGCAGGATTTGCAAAGATTGCTCGATTTACTGGGTTAACCGGCGATGACATATTCATCTTTCTTATGGAGGCAGAGGTTCTTCCGGGGGAGAGAAGAATATGTCATTCTTGACTCCGAAGGAGGTAACATTTTGGACAAGAAATCCGTTATTTATTTGGATCATGCAGCCACTTCTTGGCCTAAACCTCCTGGGGTAGGAGAAGCGGTGTTGGAGATAATAAACAAACCGGTCGCAAATGCCGGAAGAGGAAATTACGGTATGGCGCTTCTGGCGGGAAGGGCAATATACAAAACTCGCTCGAAGCTAGCCGACTTGTTTCACATTTCCAACCCGAATGATATCGCCTTCACATCTAATACGACATCAGCGCTGAATTTAGCCATCAAAGGTTGGCTGAAACCGGGTGACCATGTGATCGCGACCATGGTTGAGCATAATTCGGTCAGAAGACCGTTGGAATTTTTGAAAAGAACCCGAGGGATCACGGTCGATTATGTGGAGGTGAGCCGCCAAGGAGAACTTGATCTTGAAGTGGTGAAAGGTTCCTTTCGTCCAGAAACCCGGATGCTGGTTTGTTCGCATAGTTCAAATTTACTTGGCAGCATTTTACCCATTCGAGAACTGGCTGCGATTGCCCATGAACATGGAGCCGTTATCCTGCTGGACGCCGCTCAAACGGCTGGTTGTTATCCGATTGATGTGCAGGCACTGCAACTGGACATGCTTGCTTTTCCGGGGCATAAGGGACTGCTTGGACCACAGGGGACGGGCGGACTTTATATCCGTCCGAAAATTGAACTGGAGCCATTGCTTCACGGCGGGACCGGAAGCCAGTCTGAGGAACCGGAACAGCCGGCGGTTCGTCCGGACCGGTATGAAGCCGGTACGGCAAATGCGCCAGGCATCGCCGGACTTGGCGCGGGAGTGGAGCACCTGCTTAAGCGTGGCGTGAGTAAGATATACGAGTGGGAATGGGGCTTGACGCAAATATTGATGGAAGGCCTGCTATCGCTGCCGGGCATCGCGATTTTGGGGCCGGATTTGGGACAAGCGAGAACCGGGATCGTATCGTTTAACTTGGAGGGCCGTGACGCCTCCGAGATCGCCTTTACGCTGGATCGGAACTATGGGATTGCGGTTCGCGCCGGATATCATTGCACGCCCCTTGGACATATGACGGCAGGAACTACGGAAGGCGGAGCAGTGAGGGCGAGCGTAGGGTACGATACATCTATCGAAGAAGTGGAAGCATTGATTTCGGCCATGAGAAAAATAATTTAATAAAAGCAATTATATGGCATAGAGGAGTAGACGAGAGCATGCAAGAATGGAACGAGCTCATTTTTGACCAGTTGATTTGGGTAGTTGGCGGTATTGCGATTCTGCTGGTTTGGCTATTGATTTGGAATTTTGTTCAAGGAAGCCGGCTGCGGAAAATGCGCAAGAAATATGAGCTGATGATGCAGGGAACCGGGATCGACAATCTGGAAAGCCTACTGATCGATTTGAAGGTTGGGCAGGGCAAAATTGAAGATATCCAGGAAGGTCAAAAACAGCAGCTTGAGCGTATGCAAAAATTGCTGCCGAAGCAAAAAGCGAAAATCGGCATGAAGCGGTATAACGCATTTGCGGAGCATGGCAATGAATTAAGCTTCTCCGTTGCGTTTGTCAATGACGAGCTGGATGGTGTGGTCATCACCAGCATTTACAACCGGGAAGGCTCGTTCATCTACGCCAAGCCTCTGGTCAAAGGCGAGTCGCAGCACGCTCTTTCTCCGGAGGAAAGAGAAGTTATTGCTCTCGCCGCGCAAGGGGAATAACACTCCGGTTCCATTCCTTAATCGCTGTATAAATACTGGTGGAAATAATTTCCGATAGTTTCATGACCAAGCTGAGCCTTGTGTTTTGTAATACGAAGTACTCCATAAAACCGCCGACATTGACGATTCCCGTTAGATGGATATCGCCGACCGGCGGTAATTCTTTATTTACGCCTGCCCCGGGGCGCAGAGGGCCCTGTACGACCTGGATCGAACCCACGCTGGATGTTTGTCCCAAACAAGCGTCAATCCCGATGATGAACGGTTCCTGGTAACTCTGTTGAATATGCTGCAGGGTATCTTTTAAATTCATGGCGTGAACCGGTTCCTCCAGCGTGCCATAAAGATAGAAATAGGGGCTTTTATATTTGGACAAGCTTGTCCCAACGAGCGGACCCAGGCAATCGCCTGTGGAACGGTCGGTACCGATGCATACGATCACGATTTCCTGACCGGGCAGGACTTGGCCAAAATGAAGCAGCAGCCGATGAATGATCGCTGAGTGGACACCCGGCTCGGTATGGG
Organism: Paenibacillus terrisolis; assembly: GCF_056171975.1. Lineage (NCBI taxonomy): Bacteria > Bacillati > Bacillota > Bacilli > Caryophanales > Paenibacillaceae > Paenibacillus > Paenibacillus terrisolis. The sequence continues at coordinate 30,148 of NZ_JBKFGG010000021.1, forward strand.
GCATTTTTAAAAAGGGAATCTCTTGTCCGGAAGGCGTCGGTTCGATCTGTGACATGGAATCTTCCTTTCCTTCATTTTAGGTTGCTGTTTGGAGAATTAGTAGATAGTATATGGAAGAAAAGGCCATTATATACTCGGACTAAAGTCATGATTGCGAAAGGAGAGAAGAGCGATGGAGGAGTGGCTGGTTATGGCGTTTGATTCGACGCAGCAGGCACTGCGCGCCGAAACGCTGCTTGAGTACGCCGAAATCGATATCGATCTGTTTCCTACGCCAAAAGAGATCACTGCGGGCTGCGCTTTATCGATACGGTTCCCGCAGCAGTCCCTTTCGGTCGTTAAAGACATCATCGTTTCGGAATCAGTAGAGATCCGGGGGATTTACTCCCAGAGCGGGATGGGCTATGATAGCATAAAGTTATAGGCAAGGGGTGGTATGATGCGATTAACTGCTAATACTCAAAATTTGTTGGCATCCGCGGATTCCTGGAAGGATAATGTCTGGGAATGGTTTACAAATATAGAAATGTGGCAGCAAGTTTTATTTGCGGGCCTAAGAATATTATTGATCTTTTTATTGACTCGTTTGTTTGTTAAGGTGATTTACCGGATTATCGACCGTTCGCTGCAAAGACGGGAGAAGAGCCGGCTGCAAATGAATCCTCGCAGATTGGTGACGGTCGGGGAACTTTTGAAAAATGTCACCTGGATCACAAGCAACTTCATCATGATCATGCTGGTGCTGGGGGAGGTCGGATTTCAGCTCGCTCCGCTGCTGGCCGGCGCAGGAGTGCTTGGGCTTGCTATCGGGTTCGGCGCTCAGAGTTTGGTCAAGGATGTCATTACGGGATTTTTCGTCATCCTTGAGGATCAGTTCGCCGTAGGCGACGTCATTCAGACGGGGAGTTTGAAAGGAACCGTTGAAATTATCGGGTTAAGGTCTACCCGGTTGGTGAGTTGGACAGGCGAGGTTCATATCATTCCGAACGGAATGATTACCAATGTAACTAACTTTTCGCTGGGGACCGCTTTAGCAGTTGTGGATCTTCCGTTTAGCAATTCGCGCAAGCTGGAGGACAGCCTTGATATGCTTAGAAACGCAATGTATTTATTGAAGGAAAATAATGAGCAGATTCCGCAGGTTCCTAATGTGCTTGGGATTCAGTCGATTACGGCTAGTGAGTATGTCATCAGGATCGCGGTAGAATGCCAGCCTGGCGACCGAGCATCGGTGGAAAGGGAAATCCAGACCTATGCCAAGGAAGCGCTGGAGGCGGCGGATACGGGCTCTCAGAGGCCGTCAGGTAACAGCGGAGCCTGAGACAGTGTTTGAGCTGAGATCGGATTTTTAGAAGGCAAAGAAGCCGGAACAATGAACTATATAAGTTGAATTAATGTAAAGGTAACCTATTCAATCTTTAGTTCAACTTATATATAAGGGGGAGAGGTTATGGAACGAAAAAATTTTCAACTTGGCGATATTGTATTAATGAAGAAAAATCATCCGTGCGGCAGCAACGAGATGGAAATCATTCGCATGGGAATGGATATCCGGATCAAATGTGTGGGATGTAAGCACAGCGTACTTGTGCCTCGGGCAAAATTTGAAAAAAATATGCGGAAAGTGTTAAGATCGGCGGGTACGAATGAGACTGGGGAGACGGGGGAAGCGATGGAATAACAGGGTGCTGGGCGGCTTTTGGACACGAATGATTCTTCTATTGCATTGACTTTGGATTCGTGGTACAATCATTCTTGCTTGCTGTGGAGAGGTACCCAAGAGGCCCAAGGGGGTTGACTCGAAATCAATTAGGCGTCGCAAGGCGTGCGTGGGTTCGAATCCCACCCTCTCCGCCATTCAAAGCACATATTAAATTGACTATAGCCCTTTACGTTTACCCAAACGTGAGGGGTTATTTTATTTGCATTCGAATCAGCAAAAGAAGGACCCTTTGGGGTCCTTCTCGTTTGACGGCGCGCTTATTTGGGAATTCTTCATTCACAACGTAAGAAACATTCGATTTTTTTGCTTTTTCAAGCAAAGCATAAGTTAGTGAAGAGGGGTCTTCGCTAATTTACAAAATCTAGGCTTCTTGGTTTAGTGACCAAGACTCCAAGCGATTGATGTTGCCGTGGATGTCTCCAACGGAACCACCTCTCTTGCTCGCCGTCTGATTGTATTATGTGCAGCCTTTGATTTTTTATACGCTTACAAATAATAACAGCCATCGTTTCAAAAAACGGTTAAAAGAGAAATGACCCGTAACAGATCACTTTTTTAAGGTGTCTATTTACGGGTCACTTTTACCCTTACGGGTAGTTGACGGCGTGCTTATTTGGGAATTCTTCTCTCACAGCGAAGAAACGTTCGATCTCTTGCGTTTAGGCAAGCACGAGTTATTGAAGAGGGGTCTCCGATAACCCGTGATCTAGGCTTCTACAAGTGGTGAATAAGACTCCGACGATTGATGTTTCTCGCGGAATTGTCCAACGGAACCACACCTCTCTTTGCTCGCCGTCTGATTGTATTATGTGCAGGCTTCATTTTTCTATACATCCAAAAAAACATGGAAAATCGAGTTAATGGACACGGGCTTTCTCGACTTTTTTCCATTTGCGGTTTTTGTTTGACGGCTCAGGAAAAGTATCGCCCTTTTCCATTGTAATTTGTTTTGGATTTTTGACTTGGGTATGGAAGCTCCGGGACTCGCCGACCTCGGTATAGATGCCGGGGTTCGGGGCTTTGTCGCCCTCTTCGAACTCGGTACGTTCGCCCATAAAATGAAGACCTCCTTTCCGAAAAAGATCACATTCGAATAAGAAAGCATTGAAAAAACGTTTATATTGTGTGCTGTCCGCCAGCGAAACATGTAAAAGGGAAATTATGCCTGAGTCGATGCCCAAAGAAAGAAAAGGTCCAAACTTTATACCAGTAAATACATAAAATGGCACTATAAATTGAGAGGAGGAATAAAACATGTATTGTTATCCCAAAAAACCGAAAACATTCTTCAAAAAAGTTACGAAAACATACGTAACAAAAGTGAAGTTCGTTCCGAAAGTAAAAAAATATTCATGGGTCGACGTTAAATGTGGTTTTAAGCATGAACACCACAACAAGAAAAAAAGACATCATGATTATTACGATGACTACATGTTTTAATTCAAAAAGGTTTCAAAGCTGCCGGGATTTTCTCGGCGGCTTTTTTAATGTTTAAATCATTTCATCCGGTCCCAAGGATTGGACGATTTCATTTAACTTGCAGGCGATGCGGTAATTTGGTATATTAATATGGTGCGAGTTTACGCTCGCTCCTTGCTCCCAAGGTCTACAAATTGGGGGCCATAGTCCAAGAGGAGGTGAATCAGATGCGCAAATACGAAGTGATGTACATTATTCGTCCTGACGTTGAACAAGAAGCTGTTCAAGCTACAGTCGAAAAATTCCAAGGCATCATCCAAAACGGCGGTGAAATTACCAAACATGACGTAATGGGCAAACGCCGGCTTGCGTATGAGATTAACAAAGTTCGTGACGGAATTTACGTACTCGTAAATTTCACGGCTACCCCTGAAGTGGTTGCCGAACTTGAACGGATTTTGAAGATTTCCGACGAGGTTATCCGTTATCTCATTACAAAAGACGTAGCCTAATATTCAAGCTTTGAGTAATACTTGCCCGAAGGAGGGGATTTGATTGTTGAACCGTGTCATTCTAATTGGACGTCTTACCCGGGATCCCGAGCTGCGTTATACGCCTGCCGGTGTTGCTGTGACCCAGTTCACGCTTGCCGTGGACAGACCGTTTACCTCGCAAGGGGGAGAACGCGAAGCGGATTTTATTCCGGTCGTTACATGGAGACAGCTCGCCGAAACCTGCGCGAATTATTTGCGCAAAGGCCGTTTAACGGCGGTGGAAGGACGCATTCAAGTACGGAATTACGAAAATAACGAAGGAAAACGTGTATACGTAACCGAAGTCATTGCCGATAATGTTCGTTTCTTGGAATCGAGCCGCGAAGGCGGAACGGGTGGCGGCGGTCAGCGGGAGGAAGCTCCGTTGGCAGGTGGCGGTAACACCAGCCGCAGCAACGGCAATTTCTCGCGCGGCAATCAAAATGATCCTTTCTCCGACGACGGGAAACCGATCGATATTTCGGATGACGATTTGCCATTTTAATAACGGAAAGGACTGAAAAGCATGAGCTTCAAACAAAGAGAAGGCGGAGACGATAAGAGACCGGCTCGCCGCGGCGGCCGCAACAAACGTCGTAAAGTGTGCTACTTCACTGTGAACAAAATTACTCACATTGATTATAAAGATACTGAGCTGTTGAAGAAATTCATCAGCGAACGCGGCAAAATTTTGCCGCGTCGTGTCACTGGCACAAGCGCGAAGTACCAACGCCTTTTGACGATCGCTATCAAACGCTCCCGTCAAATCGCACTGCTTCCTTACACCACGGAGTAAGCAAGATGAGAGAAACGGCCGGATCCAACAGGATTCGGCCGTTTTTTTAACCCCGCAAGTTCATCCTGAAATCCCTCAAAACCATCAAAAATATCCTCGGAGTGTCCTCCACAGAAATACACATGTATTTATCTGGCAAGCATTAATTGAAAAATAATAAGCAATTTTCAGAAGGAATTCAAGCGTTATTACGACATAAAACGACACAAAAAACAAAGTTTTTATGAATAAAATGGAAATTTTAATCGATATCTGTAAAAAATATATAACCATCGAAGTAATATGTATGTCATAAAATATAACTTATATTTTGTTGGAGGCGGTTACCTTAATACATGACTATCCGTATCCAGTGTATATTGAGCGAAAACCATTAATAATTCCTATAAAAAACGTATTGACGTGAGATAAATTCACATGTATTATGTACAATAATTCAGATGGAAGTTTCTTACCTTCATTTTACACAGGGTTGAAAGCATTCCATTAATTAACCATTGGTTTATATTAACGCATTGCCGCTTTATATAGTTAATACTAGTTTTTTTATGCGGTTAATCAGTTTCTTCCTCTATCGTTCATTACATCATCGTTTTTGTACTTCCGCTCCAAGATCTGCTCAAACCAACCTTAGCTTTTCTTCAATAAATGATTCTTCAAGCTTTTACTCTCGTTGCCACATAAAATTTCGTTAGCCCAATGTCGGTCAATGACCGGCGTATTTATAAAAATCCATAGAAAGAAATGCTGTTATTGCGTTAAGGGGGGATTAGAGAAAGAGATTTTTTCAAGCATTTTGGTGGTGGGGCTGAAACGGCTGTGATTTTTTATGATTACATATTTAGAGGAGGAGTCAATTGAATGAAGGCAAAGAAGAAGAGTTTATGGTCCATCTTGCTGATTTTATCACTCGTAGGGATTTTATTTACCGGTTGCAGTACGAATAACTCTGCCTCAAATAATACACCGGCTCCTACTACGGAGAATAACTCGACGAATGAGACAACAGAGCCGGAAACTGAGCCAACGGCCGACACGCCGGTAGACGGAGGCACGATCACGGTCAGCTCTTTTTCCGATATTGTTAGTGAGAATCCATTGATGATTAACGATACGGCTTCAGGCGACTTGGAACAGTTCCTGTTCGCGAAGCTGTATGATCTTGACCGCGAAGGGAACGTAAGCGTACAGCCTTGGTCCTTGGCTGCCGAGCTTCCGCAAATTTCCGAGGACGGCAAGACTTACACCGTGAAATTGAAAGATACGCCAAAATGGACCGACGGACAGCCGGTTACGGCCGATGACTTGATATTCACCATCGATACAGCCCGTAATCCCGATGCCGGATCCCCAGGAATTAGTTTGTTCGATAAAGTAGATAAAGCTACAAAAGTAGACGATCATACGGTTACGATCACCTTGAAATCCGTTTATGCTCCATTCCAATATTCGCTGGTTACGGAACTTGTACCGTTCCATGTCCTCAAGGACGTTCCGGTTAAAGAGCTGCAAACCAACGCGTATGGCACCGATCCTGCGAAAACGGTAACGAACGGTCCTTGGAAATGGACTTCGTGGAAGCAAGCTGACAGCCATACGCTGGATGCCGATCCTAACTATTGGGGCGCAACCAAACCGCATATTGCGCAAATCATTTTCAAAATCTATGCGGACCAAAACACCGAAGTTCAAGCGATCCTGAAAGGCGACACCGATCATATCAGCGCCATTCCGGTTACGCAAGTGGATGCGGTTAAAGCCAATAAAGACATTGCCATTATCCAAAAGCCGGGTCCAACCTATGAATATTTGGGATTCAACTTCGATGCGAAGAACTTCCCGGATAACTACGGATTGTTTGCAGGCCAAAAGACAAGACAGGCGATTGCTTACGCTCTGAACCGTCAAGGCATGGTCGACAACATCCTGAAAGGCGTAGGCGCTCTGATGAACGCACCATTCCTTCCGGATACTTGGGCAGACCCGAAAGACGCTGCTGTTAACTATGAATATAGCGCCGATAAAGCGAAACAATTGCTGGCTGATGACGGATGGGTAGCAGGCTCAGACGGCATCTTGGCGAAAGACGGCCACCGCTTCTCCTTCGAGCTTCAATACAATGCAGGCAACAGCCGTCGTGAACAAGTCGCCGCGGTCATTCAACAAAACCTTAAAGATGTAGGTATTGAAGTTAAACCAAAAGCGATCGACTTCGCAGCTTGGATTGACCAAAACGTAACGCCGGGTAAATTCCAAGCGGTACTCTTGGCTTGGTCCTTGAACACGCCGGACCCTGATGCAGAAAGCATTTATTCGTCCAAATACTTCCCGCCGGCTGGACAAAACAGCGGCTGGTATAAAAACGAAAAACTCGATCAATTGTGGGTAGACGGATACTCCACGGTCGATCAAGAAAAACGTAAAGAAATCTATAAAGAAGTGGCTAAAGAAATTTCCACCGATCTCCCATACGTCTTCTTGTATCAATACGGCAGCGCCATCGGTACAGGACCAAGAGTTCATTGGGCAGAAGATGACAGACCAGAACCTTCGCTTGGCTATGGGCAATACTTCCACATTATTAATTGGTGGGTAACCGACTAAAAGAGCGGATACAGGAAATAGAGTCACCCCAGGGGAAAGAGAGTATTCTCTTTCTCCTTCTCCTTTAAGGGGATGCGTTTTTGGTGGTTCTATCCTTGCAATCTGTAGGAGGATAAACGATGACAGAATATCTGATCCGTCGCTTGCTGCAATCATTACTCGTAATTTTTTTAATCACGATCCTAACCTTTCTACTCATCCATGCTGCCCCGGGCGGTCCGACTCAAGTTATGTTATCCCCTGGTCTTTCTCCGGAAATATTTGAGCAGCAAAAGCACAATTTAGGTCTTGATAGACCGATTCCCGTGCAATATGTGCATTGGGTTGGCGGTCTGTTGAAAGGCGATTTGGGCTATACATTCAAAAACCATCTTCCGGTGGGCGATTTGCTGTGGCCTCGTATCGGCAATACATTTATTCTCATGGGAGCCGCTTGGCTGCTTTCTTTGATCATCGCTCTTCCTTGGGGGATCTATAATAGTACGAAAGAATATGGAATATCCGACCAGACGGCTTCATTTATATCGTATATAGGTTTTGCCATGCCAAGCTTCTGGTTTGGTATACTGCTGCAGCAGTGGTTATCGCTTGGCCTGGACTGGTTTCCGCTTTCCGATATGCACAGCAGAGGCAAGGATGGAAGCATCGCCGACTTGTTCATGCATTTGGTGCTCCCCGTAACCGTGTTGTCTCTAGGCTTTCTCGCTTATTACATTAAGTATTCGAGATCCAGTATGCTGGAGGTGCTGGATCAGGATTATATTCGTACCGCTCGGGCAAAAGGCGTTAAGGAGAGAAAAGTGGTGTTCCGTCATGCGCTGCGCAACGCGCTGATTCCGATCATCACGATTCTTGGGCTTGATTTGCCAATCCTGGTAGGGGGAGCGGCGCTTACCGAAAACGTATTTAACTGGCCGGGGATGGGGCGGCTTTATGTGGAGATGGCAACGCAGCGGGAGTATTCCGTACTGATGGCCATCACAATCGTAACCGCGGTTGTGGTTATCATCGGCAACCTGTTGGCGGATATTTTATATGCCGTGGTGGATCCTCGGGTTAAGTTGGGTGGAAAAGGGGGTAAAGCGGCATGAGTGAACTGAAGATGGAGTTTCCAACCAGTCCGGCCCCTGAACCGGCTAAGTCCCCTCGATTCGATTCAGGTACCAGTAGCGGAGATTCTGAACCGTTAGCACTTTCCAAGAAGCCGCCGGGTCCCTGGCTGATGCTTATGAAAAAGTTTTCGCGTAATCCTTATGCGATGACCGGGCTTGTAGTATTGCTGGTTTTTGTGATTTCGGCCATTTTGGCGCCAATACTCACCAAATATGACCCGACTCGGATTGACATGATGTTTCCGAATCTGAAGCCGGGTACCGACGGGCATTTGCTCGGTACGGATGAGCTTGGACGCGACATTTTTACCAGGCTGCTGTACAGTGCGCGCATATCGCTGATGATCGGTTTTACCGTCGCCCTTGCTTCCGTATGTATCGGTTCGATTATCGGAGCGATTTCCGGCTATTTTGGCGGATGGGTTGATGCTGTATTTATGCGTCTGGTTGACGTTATGAACTCGGTTCCTACGATTTTCTTGAACATTTTGGTATTGTCCATCTTCGGTTCGGAAATCAAATACATGATTATGATCCTTACGTTTACAAGTTGGATGAGTATTGCGAGATTGGTTCGGGGCACATTCCTTCAGCTGAGAGAGATGCAGTATGTCGAAGCGGCGAAGGCCATTGGGGTTTCAAATTGGGGGATTATTTTCCGGCATCTGCTGCGGAATTCAAGCTTCCCGATCATTGTCAATGCGACGTTGATGGTAGGGTCCGCTATTTTGAGCGAATCGGCATTGTCTTATCTCGGACTCGGGATACAAACTCCGGCGACAAGCTGGGGGGTCATGCTGAGCAACGCGCAGGAATTTATGTTGATCGACAAGTGGCAGGCCGTATATCCGGGCCTATGCATATTGCTGGTTGTATTGGCCGTTAACTTTATCGGCGACGGAATACGTGATGCGCTTGATCCTAGACAGGGCTTGACCAAATCCCGGAGGAGGCTGAACCAATGGCGGAAAAATTACTCGAAATCCGCAAACTGACCGCCGGTTTTGTGACGGAGAAGGGGCTGGTCAAAGCGACCGACCAGATTTCGCTGAACTTGAATAAAGGCCAAACCATTTGTCTGGTAGGCGAATCGGGCAGCGGAAAGAGCGTCACTTCGCTTGCCATCATGCGGCTCATTGATTATGCCGGCGGCATTATTATGGAGGGAAGCATTAATTTCCAGGGGCAGGACCTGACGGAAAAGGGTCAGGACGAAATGCGCGACATCCGCGGCAATAAAATTGCCATGATCTTTCAAGACCCGATGTCGGCGCTGAATCCCGTATTCACGGTAGGGGAGCAAATTAGCGAGAGCATTCGGTTGCATCAGAACAAAAGCGGCGATGAAGCTTGGAAAATGGCCATCGATATGCTTCGATTGGTTGGCATTCCGGCTCCGGAAATCCGGGCCAAACAATATCCCCATGAGCTTTCCGGGGGGATGTGCCAACGGGTTGTCATCGCGATTGCGCTGGCATGTAATCCGGAACTGCTGATTGCGGACGAACCGACAACAGCGCTCGACGTTACGGTACAAGCGCAGATCCTGGATCTGCTTCGGAAGCTTCAAGCCGAACTGGGAATGTCGATTCTGCTTATTACGCACGACATGGGCGTGGCCGCTGAAATGGCGGATCGTGTCGCGGTCATGTACGCAGGGGCGATTGTTGAAGAAGGACCGGTTGAGCTTATTTTTGCCGACCCGAGTCACCCTTACACGATTGGCTTACTGCAGTCGATTCCGGGTTTGGAAGGAGAACGCGGCGGGGAGCTGTACACGATTCAAGGTACGATTCCGCCGATCGGTCAGCTTCCAAGCGGCTGCCGGTTTCATCCGCGCTGCCCGAACGCCACGGATATTTGCCGGAAGCAGGAGCCACCGAATTTCCTGGTTGGAGAAGATCACCGGGCCGCCTGCTGGTTGTTTGAAAATAAGCCGTTGGCGGAAGAAACAAGCGTCAGGGATGAGGTGAAACGGGCATGACAACGGAAACGGTCAATGTATTAAACGCGCCATCTGCACAGACGAACGAGGATATCTTGGTCGATGTCCGCAACATAAAGAAATATTTCCCGATTCACAAAGGACTGCTCAGCCGGGTGGTTGGTCAAGTAAAAGCCGTGGATGACGTTTCGCTGGCGATCCGCAAAGGCGAAACCTTCGGACTGGTTGGCGAATCGGGCTGCGGCAAGTCTACCTTTGGACGCGTCATTTTGCGGCTGCAGGGTGCGACCGGAGGCGAGGTATTGTACAAGGGCCGTGACATCCATTTGATGGGCGGTCAGGACCTGCGGAAGCTGCGCGAAGAGATGCAGATTATTTTTCAGGATCCGTTTGGCTCTTTAAATCCGCGATTCCTTGTTAAAGACATTATCGGGGAACCGCTTCGCGTGCACCGCAATATGTCCGCGAAGCAGATCGATAAACGGGTCGTTGAATTGATGGAGTTGGTAGGGCTGGATGCGTCGCGTCGCAATCGGTACCCGCATGAATTTTCCGGCGGTCAACGTCAGCGGATCGGGATTGCCCGTGCCATTGCGCTGAATCCCAAGTTCATCGTGGCTGATGAAGCGGTGTCGGCGCTGGACGTATCCGTGCAATCCCAGGTCATCAACCTGTTGATGGAGCTTCAAAAGGAGCTTGGGCTGACGTTCCTGTTCATTGCCCACGGCCTGAATGTCGTCAGACATATATCGGATCGGGTAGGCGTCATGTATTTGGGTAAGCTGGTTGAAGTGGCGGAGACGAAGACGCTGTTCGCTTCCCCGCTGCATCCTTATACGGCGGCATTGCTGTCGGCGATTCCAAAACCGTCGCCCGGAGGCAGAAAGGAACGGATCGTGTTGCAAGGGGATGTGCCGTCTCCGGCGAATCCGCCGTCGGGTTGCCGGTTCCATACCCGTTGTCCATTTGTCCAGGAGAAATGTTCCAAGGTGGAACCGATTTTGACCGAAGCGGGGGAAGGTCGTCAGGTGGCCTGCCATTTCCCGCTGTCAATAGCGTCAAATCTGCTCTAATCTTGGCCGGGAAGTCTATCGGACAAGAAAATATAGGATGGAGGCTCGCTCTCTTCGGAGAGGGGCCTCTATTTTTTGCATAGGCATGAGACCAGTAAAAAGGCATCCGGAAAACGCGCCAATTCTGGGGCTTTCAGGACATTGTTGAACCCAAAATCGCGGATGTGGTATAGTACGAGACGATAGAGTTATTTTATGAAATCAAAATCTAGCATGTCGTCATAGATTCGGATCGATTATTATTCATTGAAGGCAGCATTGGAGGTTCAACATGTTACGAAGAACAAAAACGGAAAAACCAAAAAAGAAGCATAGAGGAAAAAGAGCGCTGATCGCGCTTTTGATTGTAGCGATTCTCGGATCGGGAGCATATGTGTTTCGCAAGCCGCTGGCCGTGATGGCATTTGACCTCTTCCTCTCCGGCAAGGTCGAACAGAAACTGCAAAAGTCTTATGCTCCGCTTGAGGGTGAAGAGCCAAAGCCGGTCGTACAAGAGAAGAAGCTGGATCCATTCAGCGTGCTGCTGCTCGGAGTTGACCAGCGGGATCAGGAGCCGGCCCGTTCGGACACGCTGATATATGCCGTTGTTCGCCCGGAGGATTCCAAAGTGCTGCTCATTTCGATTCCGCGCGATACGTATACCGAAATCGTCGGCAGGGATAAAGAGGACAAGATCAATCATGCTTACGCGTTTGGCGGCGAGAAAATGGCCAAAGATACGGTGGAGCATTTCCTTGGCTCCCCGGTTAATTATTACGCGGCGATTAATTTCAAGGGCTTGCGCGAGGTCGTAGACACTCTTGGCGGCATCGAGCTGCCGATTACGGAGGACATCGTCAATAAAGGGAAAGACCACGAGAAGTTTACCATTAAGGCGAATAAACCTCTCTATAATGGCGAGGAAGCGCTGGACTTCGTCAGATACCGGGAGGACAGCGACTTTAACCGGACAAAACGTCATCAGGAGTTTTTGAGCGCGATCGTGGATCGGGTCCTCCAATTGGATCAGGTCTCGAAAATCCCCGATCTCATGAATATGCTGGGCGAAAACTTCAAGACGGACATGCTGCCGAGCTTTATCATCGATTTGTCGAAGCAGGTGCTGCTGGATGAACGTCCGCAAATTGACGGCTTCACGATCATGGGCACGGGTATGAGAAAGAACGGGATCTATTATGATGCGGCCGATGAAGAGGACCTGGCTTTTGCCAAGCAAATGATCGAAAGCTGGAGCAATCCGGACACCGAAACCGATCAACTGCTGACCCCGGAAGCTAGGGACGCAGTTTCGAAGAAGGATTCCGCAGAATCGGAAGGAACCCCGGCGGCCGGGGAAATAGACCAACCTGTGGCACCGTCCGGGCAAGAATGACGGTTTTATAGCCATCATATTTTAAATAGAGAGAACCTTTCCCGTTTCGAAACGTATCAAATAGGGGAGTCTTAAGAAAAGCGAGGAGGATTTCTGTTCCCATGAATATTGCGTTTTTTTTACTGCCGAAAAATGATGTGGTCACGGTGACGCTCGATTCGACGCTGCGGCAGACGCTGGAACGGATGGAATACCACCGGTATACGGCGGTTCCGATTATTGACAGAGATGGGGCATACGTCGGTACGGTGACGGAAGGCGATTTGCTCTGGTACATGAAAAATTCTGGAGGCAAGGCCACTTTTGAGACCGCTTCAAAATATCTGCTGAAGGATATTCCGCTTAAAATGGAAATAAAGCCCGTTTCCATCGATGCGGATATGGAGGATTTGATCAATCTGGCGAAGGTGCAGAACTTTGTTCCGGTCGTAGATGACCGGGGACGGTTCATCGGGATTGTACGGCGGAGCCAAATCATCGAATATTGCGAAAAATTCGTGACAAAGGACTTGTCCGGGCCGGTAAAATAGTCAAGGCTCCCAGGTCCCTTGAAGCCTGGGGTTATGCTATAATGAAGAATAAAGCTTTTTTCAGGGAGGGTGGAAGCTGTCCGCCATGCAAAGGGAAATGGATGTGGCCAAACGCGCCAAAGTGATTGAATGGCTGAAAACGGAAGTAGTCGATCACGTATCCCGTTTGTTTAAAGCTTTGTGGGAAGGCAGTACGACACGGGTAACGGACAGTCTTGCCAGTCTGATCGTCAGCAGTTATATATTGGGGCGCAGACTTGGGGTTTCCTTTCGAGATTTGGATGATGAAATCCTGGAGAAGTTAAAGAAACACAAAGAGGAAGGTCATCAGCTCGAAGATTGGTACCAGGATATTTCAACACTTGAAGAACATATGCGTAAGAGGTGAACCCAATTGAAGTTGCGCTGGACATCAGTTGCATGGAGTATCATTTACCTGCTTCTTTTGCTATCGCTCGCTACTCCGCTAACGGTGATAACGGCCTTTTTTCTAATTGTGCCGGGCGTCCTGCTATATACGACTTTGTCAGCCAGAGCGTTTGTCCTGTACATAGCCCCGGTATGGATTATCGCTACCCTGGTATTCGGGCCGTTTATTCTGCTGCAGGCCGCGTATTTTCTTATCCCTGCGATTGTCATGGGACATTTATATAAGAAAAGAGCTTCGGCTTTGCGAACGATTGCGATGGGGGCGGGAACGATCCTCCTGGAATTTTTGCTCGTGCTTCTGGTAAGCACGGTGTTTTTTGATTTTAATCTGGCCTCGGCGATTGAGGATCTGATCAATAACGCGGTGGCGCCGCTCCAGAACATGGCCGACAGCTCGATTTCGGGGGGCGTGGTTTGGTCTCCGGAGATGAGTGAGCAGTTCTCCAATCTGACGGTGCGGATGATTCCATTCACGATGATCGTCTGTTCGCTGGTCATCGCCATGGTGGCTCATGCCGTTTCAAGACCTACGCTGAGCAGCCTGGGACACGCGGTGCCGAAGCTTGCGCCCATTCGGGAATGGCGTCTGCCCCGCTCGCTGATCTGGTATTATCTGATCGGTCTGCTGATTCAGATGATTGCCGGGACCGCTGCTCAAAACGGATTTATGGGCACCATCCTGCTGAACATGATGCCTTTGCTGCAGTTCTTTTTTATGATTCAGACGGCAAGCTTCTTTTTCTTTGTAGCTTATCACCGCAAGTGGAATCCGGTGCTTCCCGTGCTGCTCGTCGTGGTTATGCTGTTTTTGCCGCCGCTGCGCATCATCGGGATTCTCGACATCGCGTTTCCGCTGCGTGACATGATTACTAGATCAAGACGATAGGGTGAGAGGGCATGCCTAATTTACTGCAAAAGCGTTGGCACGGTTATCAAACGGTATGGGTATCCATGCTTGAGCTGCTGCTCGTCATATTCGTCTCGTATTACAACTGGATTCTCGGTCTCGTCAGCCTGGTTCTGGTTGGCGTGCTCTCGTACAGCCTGCTGCAGGCGGAGCGGCGCTTCCGCAAGGAGCTGGTCCGCTATGTGACCGATTTGAATTACCGTGTCAAACGCGTGGAAGGGGAGGCGGTCAGCCGCCTGCCTTTCGGCATTATGCTGTTCAGCGAAGACCGATCCGTGGAATGGCATAACCGGTTTGTCTGCGGGATGTTCGGTAAAGATACGGTAGTCGGGCAGCCGCTTTCCGAGCTGCTTCCTCAATTGTCTTTAACCCGGGACAAAAAGGATACTTCCGGCGGCCGGTTCATGGTCGAAGTCATGGTGAATCAGCGGTTCTACGAGTTGTCGGTCGATCTCGAGGAACGGCTGATTTACATTCATGACATGACGGAACTGGCAATCCTGCGGGAGCGTTACGAGGATGAGAAAGCCGCGCTCGGCATCGTGCTGCTGGACAATTTGGACGAGGCCTCGGCGGGCATGGACGACCAGCAGCGCACGGCATTGATCGCCCACGTCGCCACGGCGATCACGGAATGGGCGAAGCAGTACCGCGTGTACCTGCGGCGTTTGTCCTCCGAGCGATATCTGATGATTCTGAATCAGAAATCGCTGAACGAACTGGAGCAGAGCCGGTTCGTGATCCTGGACGAGGTCCGCGAGATGACCGCGGACCTAAAGGTGCCGATGACGCTCAGCATCGGCCTCGCTTTTGGCACCGAGCGCTTCAGCGAGCTGGGCGAACTCGCCCAGTCGAGTCTGGATATGGCGCTCGGGCGCGGGGGGGACCAGGCCGCCGTGAAGGCCGGTCAACGGCTCTCTTTCTATGGCGGCAAGTCGGGCGCCATAGAAAAGCGGACGCGCGTCCGCGCCCGCGTCATCGCGCATGCGCTGCGCGATTTGATGCAGGAGAGCGACCGCGTCATCATCATGGGCCATCGCGTCCCGGACCTGGACGTGCTTGGCGCCTCCATCGGCGTGCTGAAAGCCGCCGATATGTACAAGGTCGAGGCCCATATTGTCCTCGACGGGCCGAATCCGGGCATCCAGCGGCTGATGGAGCGGATCGGCAAGGAAGAGGCGCTGATGCGGCGATTCATTTCGCCGGAGCAGGCGATGGGCATGATGACGCAGCATACCCTGCTCGTCGTCGTCGATACGCATAAGGCATCGATTACGATGGAGCCGCGGCTGGTGGAAGAGGCCAGCCGGGTTGTGGTGGTCGACCACCATCGCCGCGGCGAGGAATTCATCAATGACGCGGTGCTCGTCTACCTCGAGCCGTACGCCTCCTCGGCGTGCGAGTTGGTCACCGAGCTTCTCCAGTACATTCACGAGAAGGTCGAGCTCAGCCCGCTGGAGGCGACGACCCTGCTTGCGGGGATTACGGTCGATACGAAGCATTTTGCGCTGCATACCGGTTCGCGGACGTTTGAGGCGGCGGCGTTCCTGCGCCGGCTGGGTGCGGATACGGTGATGGTGCAGCGGATGCTGAAGGAAGACCTGCAGGAATACATCGCCAAGGCCGATATCATCAAGCACGCCCGTATGATTCATGGGCATATTGCGCTGGCGGTGACGGAGCCGAACCGCAAAATTCCGCAGCTGCTGATCGCCCAGGTGGCGGACACGCTGCTGAATATGACCAACGTACTCGCTTCGTTCGTCATCAGCGAACGGCCGGACGGGCTGATCGGCATCAGCGCCCGCTCGCTCGGCAGCATCAACGTTCAAGTCGTGATGGAGCGGCTTGGCGGGGGCGGGCATTTAACGAACGCCGCCGTACAGCTGGAAGGAACCCAGGCGGAAGCGGAGAAGAAGCTGCTCGCCGTCCTGGATGAAATAGAGAAGGAAGAGGGGTTATTCGAATGAAGGTAATTTTTCTGAAAGACGTGAAGGGTCAAGGGAAAAAAGGGGAAATCAAAGAAGTATCGGAAGGCTACGCACAGAACTTCCTGATGCCGCGCGGATTGGTTCGTCTGGCTACGGACGGTAACGTGAAGACGCTGGAGCATCAAACGGCGGCGGAACAAAAACGCAAGGATCAAGAGAAGGAAGACGCGGTTCAACTTGGCAAGAAGCTGGAGGAAATGACCGTTCAGTTGAAAGCCAAAGCCGGTGAAGGCGGACGCCTGTTCGGTGCGATTACGAGCAAGCAGGTGGCCGAAGCGCTGGAGAAAAGCGGCGTGAAGCTCGACAAGCGCAAGATCGAAATGCATGATCCGATCCGTACGCTGGGCGTGACTCAGGTTGCGGTAAAGCTTCATCCGGAAGTGAAATCGTCGCTGAAGGTTCATATAACGGAGGAATAAAATGAGCGGAGATCTGTTTTTCGATCGGATCCCCCCGCAAAATCTCGAAGCGGAGCAAGCGGTGCTCGGTGCGGTGCTGCTGCAGTCGGAGGCGCTGATCACCGCGATGGAGCGGGTTCGGACCGAGGATTTCTACGACAAGCCGCACCAACTGATTTATGACGCGATGGTACAGCTCGGTGAAGACAATCAGCCGATCGACCTCGTGACGCTGACGGCGAAGCTGCAGGATCGCGGCGAGCTGGAGGATATCGGCGGCGTCAGCTATTTGGCCAAGCTGGCCCATGCGGTGCCGACGGCGGCCAATGTGGATTATTATGCGCGCATTATCGAGGAGAAGTCGATGTTGCGCCGTTTGATTCGCACTGCGACGCAAATCGTCAGCGACGGGTATTCCAGCGGCGAGGACGTTTCGGGAATGCTGAGCGACGCCGAGCGGCGGATTTTGGAGATCTCCAACCGCCGTTCCGGCAGCGGGTTTATTGCCATTCGCGATGTGTTGATGGAAGTGTTCGAGCGGGTGGAGGTGCTTCACCAAAACCGCGGGAACACGACGGGAATCCCTTCGGGTTTCGTCGATCTCGATAAAATGACGTCCGGTTTCCAACGGAACGATTTGATCATCGTGGCGGCCCGGCCTTCCGTGGGTAAAACGGCGTTTGCGCTGAACATCGCCCAAAATGTCGCGGTTCGCGCCAAAGAGACCGTCGCCATTTTCAGTCTGGAAATGTCCGCGCCGCAGCTCGTGCAGCGGATGATCTGCGCCGAGGCCAACCTTGACGCCGGCGTGATGCGGACGGGCGACTTCAAGAGCGACGATGACTGGGCGAAGCTGACGATGGGCATTGCGGCTTTGTCGGAGGCCGAGATTTATATCGACGATACGCCAGGGATCACGGTTGCCGATATCCGCTCCAAATGCCGTCGTCTGAAGAAGGAAAAAGGGCTCGGCATGATCGTGATCGACTACCTGCAGCTGATCCACGGCCGCGGGAAACCCGGCGAGAACCGCCAGCAGGAGGTCTCGGAAATATCCCGGACGCTCAAACAGATTGCCCGGGAGCTGGAAGTGCCGGTCATTGCGCTCTCCCAACTGAGCCGGGGCGTCGAGCAACGTCAGGACAAGCGTCCGATGATGTCCGACTTGCGGGAATCGGGTTCCATCGAACAAGATGCCGATATCGTAGCGTTCCTCTACCGGGATGATTATTACAATCAGGAAACCGAGAAGAAGAACATTATCGAAATTATCATCGCCAAGCAGCGGAACGGTCCGGTCGGAACGGTCGAGCTGGTGTTCTTGAAAAATTTCAATAAATTCGCCAACTACGAGCGTTCGCATGCGGACGCGTTCGCGGGGTAACGGCGCTTGTGGCGGTAATAGCAATGAGGGAAGGGACTGGCGGGCGCCGGTCTCTTTTTTTCTGGAGGAGCGAACGGGCCAAGCCCCCATTAGCCTGTTGGCAAACGCAGAAGCATCTCAGAAGCCTATATAGGGGAACAAAAGGGTGCTATTGGGACGATATCCCTCATTTTTCGCGAAATAGAAGACATGAAGGGCGCTATTTTCTTGAATCGCCGGGAAATGGCCGCTTTTTGCACCGTTCGTTGGAAAATAAGACCCTATAATGCCCCTAATGACGCGTAACACGCTGGAATCCGGAGAATAAGACCATAAAGTGCCGCTATTTTTATGGAGTATATTAACCATAGGGTGCCCTTAGCCACGGGGGCATTGCCGGCAGACGAATCACGTTATTTCCGGATCGATCTGCTAGTTGCATGAGTGTAAGCCGTTGAGGCGAACTATGGAGTTAAGGCTATTGACTGCACCCGTTCTCTTAAGGGGCTCAATATTTATTCGGAGACTGACTGTCAAAACAGAAAAGAACCCGTTGTAATCCCGAACAATTTTCGTAGAATCGGCAAAAATTGTTCGTTTTTCGATTTGACTTTGAAAAAAGAGACTGATAAACTGGTATTGCTGCTTGAAAGCGGTGAACTGACTTGTTTTGTCATAGTTTTATGTTTGTTGTGAAGAGGGTTGATTTGCAGCGTACGGCTCCGCTTTTCGCGATGGTTCCGGTATGGGTCCGGGCATTTGTTGGAAGGTTAAGCTGAGGCTGCCTTTTGCATGGTTCAAATAAAGGTGCTGACTTGCACCGCGCGGGGGAATGTACATGTCAACGGTAGTCGTTGTAGGCACGCAATGGGGAGACGAAGGTAAAGGTAAAATCACGGATTATCTGGCGGAGAGCGCCGATGTGGTGGCCCGTTATCAAGGCGGCAACAATGCCGGTCATACCATTCTGATCGACGGCAAGAAGTACAAACTCAGCTTGATTCCGTCCGGCGTTTTTTACTCGGATAAGAGATGCGTCATCGGAAACGGGATGGTCGTGAATCCGGCTGCGCTGATTGAAGAGATCAATTACATCCATGAGAGCGGCTTCAGCACGAAAAATCTCGTGATCAGCGACCGCGCGCATGTCATTATGCCTTATCATATGGTACTGGACGCACTTGAAGAGGATCGCAAGGGTCCCAACAAAATCGGCACGACCCGCAAAGGGATCGGACCGGCGTACATGGACAAAGCCGCACGCAGCGGCATTCGGATTGCCGATCTGATGGATCCGGAAGAGTTCGAGCTCAAGCTGCGCCATCTGACGAAAGAGAAGAATCATATCATCCAGCAGGTGTATGGATCGGAGCCGCTGGACGTTGAAGATATTTTGCACAAATATTTGGAATACGCCGAAACCATCCGTCCATACGTGACCGATACTTCGGTTGTCCTCAACGACGCCATCGACGCGGAGAAAAAAGTGCTTTTCGAGGGTGCTCAAGGGGTTATGCTCGATATCGACCAAGGTACCTATCCGTTCGTTACGTCTTCCAATCCTTCGGCCGGCGGCGTGTGCATCGGGTCCGGCGTAGGTCCGTCGAAGATCGACCAAGTCATCGGCGTGGCCAAGTCTTACACGACCCGTGTAGGGGACGGTCCGTTCCCGACCGAGCTCAAGAATGAAATCGGCGATTTCATCCGCGAGACCGGCCATGAATACGGCACGGTAACCGGGCGTCCGCGCCGCGTAGGCTGGTTCGACAGCGTGGTAGTGCGTCATGCCCGCCGTGTCAGCGGACTGACCGGGTTATCGCTGAACTCGCTCGACGTATTGACCGGCCTTGAGACCGTTAAAATCTGTACCGGTTACAAATACCGCGGCGAAGTCATCACTCACTATCCGGCAAGCCTGAAAATGCTGGCGGAATGCGAAGCGGTGTATGAGGAGCTTCCGGGCTGGTCCGAGGATATCACCGGAGCCAAAACGCTGGAGGACTTGCCGGAGACAACACGCAATTACGTGAAACGCGTATCCGAGCTGACCGGCGTGCCGATCGCGATTTTCTCGGTAGGCCGCAACCGCAGCCAAACGAACCAAGTATTGCCGATTTACGAGTAATCCGGATCGGTTATAGGACTAGTTAAAAGGTACGCAAAAAGATAAAGCCGTTCGAAGAGGATGGGACATCTCTTATGGAGATTGCGCCAATCGCTCTTGGAACGGCTTTTTTACGCTCAATTTTGTCGTTTCAGGATTTAGACAAGTATCTGATCGCCATATCGACCACTTCGTTTTTGAGCCGGACCGGGTCGATAATATTCTGTCCGAATACCATGATGTCCACCATCCGGTTAAACAGCTCGAAAATGACAACCGAAGCGGCTTCCAGATCGGTAACCCGCAGTTCGCTTTTCCACTCTTGAACATACGCCCTCGTCATATCCCTTCCAAGTTGATACTGGGCGTCCATCAATGATTTAACTTCGCTATCCGAATGGTACATGAGCTCCAGCTCGCTGTGAAACTCCGTAAACACGCCGTGCGCCACGATCATGCTGTCGATCAAATGGCTGAGCTCCGCACGTTGATCACCGGTTTCCAGCGTCATCGATCCGAGGTATTGGTTCAGGCGATCATGGAACTCTAAATTGTAAAGCTTCAGCGCCTCGAGAAAGACCGCCCGCTTGTCCACGAAATACGAATAAAAGCTCCCGATAGATACGTCGGCCAGGGCGGCGATTTCCTTGGTGTTGGTTTTATGATAGCCCTTTGCCGAAAACAGCTCCATCGCGGCGGCCAGAATGGATTCCTTCGTTTTGATGCTTCGGCTTTGCCGGGGGCGCCTTACTTTTTCATCATTTTCGTTCACGTTCAACCGCTCCTTTAATTCGATTGTAAAAAACAATGGACGGAACGTCAAATTTAAATATGAACTAAAGTTCAATTTATTATTGACAAACATGAACTAAGGTTCATATAATCTAAACATGAACTAAGGTTCGTATTTGGAGAAGGGTGTGGAGCTTTATGAATATCAAGCTTTACCGGACGCTTGCGTTTATCGCCATCGTGATCGGGTTTTTCATGGCGCTGCTCGACGCAACGATCGTCAACGTGGCTTTGCCGGAGATCAGCCGGCATTTCGGCGGGGATGTCGCTCAGATATCCTGGATCATGAACGGGTATAATCTGGCTTTTGCGGTGTTTATCCTGACCGCATCGCGGATCGCCGACCAATTTGGCCGCAAGAAAGTTTTTTTGATCGGACTGTTTTTGTTCTCGCTGGCTTCATTGCTGGCCGGGTTTTCCAATTCCATGGAACTGCTGATCACGCTGCGGATTATCCAGGGGCTGGCCGGGGCAATCATCGTGCCCGTTACTGTCCCGCTCACGACGGAATTGTTCCCGAAAGAGATGCATGGCACGATCATCGGGGCATGGGGAGGCATCGCCGGTTTGGCGGCTGCGAGCGGACCGGCGCTGGGCGGAATCCTGACCGAGAAGTTCGACTGGCAGTGGATCTTTTTCGTAAACGTTCCGCTGGGTGTGATCAGCATTCTGCTTTCTATATGGCTGCTCAAGGAGTCCTATGATCCGACATCGGGCAAAAGAATCGACTACGCCGGGACGATCAGCATTACGGGGGCGATGTTTTGCTTCACCTATGCGTTGATTAAGGCCAACGACCTCGGATGGGATTCGCTAACGATCATCTTGCTGCTGGTTGGGGGCGGACTTCTCAGCATTGTGTTTTTTCTGGTGGAGTGGAGGGGAAAAGAACCGATGCTGCCCATGTCGCTGCTGAAGATCAGACCGTTCAGCGGGGCGGCGTTAACACTGCTGGTGGTAGGCGCGGGCATCAGCAACCTTTCTTTCCTGGCCTCCTTTTACTTGACCCGTATTTTGGGGATGACGGAGCTCAAAGCCGGCCTCATATTGTCGGTTCTGGCGTTGTCCTCCATGGTTTCTTCGGTGCTCTTCGGGCCATTGTCCAATAAATTCGGGGCCCGCTATTTCGGAGCGGCGGGCGTGGCGCTGATGATCGGGGCGAACTACTGGCTCAGCGGTTTGGACGCGGCTTCGACCACAGCGGATGTGATTCCGAGATTAATTTTAGCCGGGCTCGGATTAGGCATGACGATGGCTCCGGTAATGGCTTCGACGATCCGCAACGTGCCGGAAGAGAAGGTCGGGATTTCCTCGGGAGCGGTGAACATGACTAAAGCGCTGGGGAGCGTGCTTGGCGTTGCAATCATCGTTACGGTGCTGCAGACGCAGTTGACGGGGAATATGGAGGATGTCCGGAAGACCGCGGCGGACACGATTCAAGCGAATGCCGTCCTTGCTCCGCCGGTCAAGCAGCAAATGCTTGATATGATGGGGCAAATGGATAACGACTCGTCTTCGTCGCTTTCGGTGTCGGCGGAGGATTTGCAGAAGCAGATTTCCGGGGCGATGGCGAAGGAAACGGAACAAGCTCTGTCCAAGCTGCCGGAAGATCAACGTGCGGCGCAGCAGGCGGCCATGGAGCAGCAGGGCGCGGAGATTCAGCGGTTGATTCCGGGGATTGTGGGGAGCTACCGCAAGGCAGCGGCGGACGCTTTTGGCAGCGCGTTTGTATTCTCCGGCTGGCTGCTCGTCATCGGCATTCCGTTGGCTCTGATCAGCGACCGCCGGTATAAGAGAAAGAAAACGGCTGCAGCGGTGTCTACGGCTGCCATAGAGGAGTAGCGTAGCGCCGCATCCGGTTGATTTGCCGGAATGGGAAAGGCCGCGGGATGCGAAAGGTGCAGGAGGTGCCGGGCGTTAAAAGCCGGATACTAAAAGCCGGATGCCCAATTGGCCCATGTCTCATCTCCAACGACGGATGTCCTGGGTAGGATGGGGGATATTCGCCCGATGGTTATTCCTGCGACTGATACTATCATCCCGGATCTAACAACCTGAGAGCAGACGGGGTTTGTCTACCAATCTCTCTAACGAACCCAGCACGCGCTATTTGTGACAAAACCGACGCCGGTGGATTCTAACGGACTCAGGATGCGCTATTTAGCTGAAACAGCGGTGTTTTGGCGGATTGTTAAGCAAATAAGGGCACTGGAGTTCGTTAGAATCCGAAAATGGCTCAAAACCGGTAAATAACGTCTCTGAGATCCGTTAGAAGTACCATGCTAGACGTAACCTGAGGCTTATTTGGCAAAATAAGGTTGAAATCTCCTTCTGTCGTCCATACTGGAACTAGAGTAGAGTCTTTGAATCTGCTATTTGGCGGACATTGCAGAGGCAGAAGGAGGAAACTTGCATGAAATGGATCGCATGGCTGGCAAGGCTGGTCGTCACGATCGTCGCGGTAAGCCTGTTGACGGTAATGACAACGGGATACGTGGTGAACTCGTACATTCAGTCGCTGCTCGGCAGTTATAACATACCCGTAACGGGACAAGCCCCGACCTTTGGCGGCATCATGAAAGGAATGCTTGGGTTTGGGGGAAGCGGGGACGCCAAGGCGGAGGGGGATCACGAGGTATCGGATTCGAAAGATCCGTCGGGGGATCAGGCCGGCGACGGAAGTAAGGAAGACCTTTCGGGAGAGGATTCCGGGGGTGACGGGGATGTCCAAGGCGACAACGGAAGTACGGCTGGGGGGGTGCCCAGAGCTGACGATGAGAACGGAACCCCGCAATCGGGCGTTGATACCGATGGAGCCCAAGCGGCAAACGGCAGCGGCACGACGGGTGCGAACAACGGCGATGGCTCAAACCTGCAGGGCCCATCGGGGGGCGCGGGCAGCGGATCCGGGTCGGACAAAACCGCTCCGGAGGATTCGGTGCCCGCAATGGGCGGAATCTCCGGAGAAACCGGTCAGGATACGCTCGGTCAGGATCAGCAGGTCGTCGTAACGCCGGACGATCTGATTGCGAAAAAGGACGAACTGCCGGACAAGGACAAGGAGGAGGTATTCTCCATCCTTATGAACAAGCTGCCGCAGGAAGATATGCAGACGATGACCGAAGCGCTGGAAGGCGGATTGACGGAAGAGGAAATGATCAACATCGAGCAAATATTGTCCAAACATTTAGACAAAGAAGAATATGCCAAGGTGATGGATATTTTGAAAAAATGATAGAATTCCCCTTAAAATGAGGTTGGTAGCGCTAACATTCACATGATTGTAAATATCGTGCCGACCCCGGAATTCACTATAATTCGCATTGAAACCCGCACCACGTGCGGGTTTTTCGCTTTTTTACCGATGGTTGAAATCGCTCCTTTGCCTGTGTTAAAGTAAACAATAGTGAAAAAAGGTTAAAATTTTGAAACTATTTTATGTCGAAGAGAGTCGATGGGAAAAGGAGATCAGTATGAAAGGTTTCAGGGAAAGGGTTTCGAAGTTATGGGGCGACCTTTCGTCCAGGCCAGCGAAAAACGGCCACCCGGAAAACGATCAGGAGATATCCACTCAAGTATCGGAAGCAGATGTAGACTTAAGTCGAAACCGCAAGCGGCGGATCATTGCGATCACAGCTGTTGCGGCTGTTCTTATTATAGGCACGGCCTATTTTGCCGAGCAACAATATGTAAATGCGAATACGATTCCTTACTATCGGGTTTATCTGGGCGGCCAAGAAGTCGGCACGATTTCCAGCAAAGCGCAATTGCAGGCTCTTATCGATCGTAAGGAGCAGGAATATAAGCAGCAATACCCGCAGGTCGAAATGGCGGTTCATACGGAAGGCATTACGACCAAGCCTGAAAAGGCGTATAAAGCCGAAGTGAATACGGATGAGACGTTGAACAAGCTGTACGGGATGCTGACGGGATACGCCAAAGGCGTGGACATCAAGGTGGACGGCAAAGTCGTGGCCACCGTAAGCAGCGAGCAAGCGGCCAAAGACGTGATTGAGCAAGTGAAGGGTAAATACATGCCGAGAACTTCAAACAGTCTCGCATCCAAGGTGAAATTGACCGGGGGGACTCCATCCGCCAAAGCGGGCAGCGGAAACGGCGATACTTTGGAGTCGGTCAAGATCAACGAAACCGTCGACGAAGCTCCCGTGGTGACCAGCCCAACCAAAGTATTGACCACCGAAGAGGCCGTTAAGCGGATTATTCAAGGCGATAAAGAAGCAATCCAGTACGAGGTGCAGGAAGGCGACACGATTTCGTCGATTGCGGCCCGTTATGATATCACGCAAAAAGAGCTTTTCAGCAACAATCCGGGAGTCGAAGAACTTACTATGCAAATCGGAACGATGCTGAACATTCGGGCCATGCAGTCGGCGATAACCGTGACTACCGTGGAGAAGGTTTCCGAGGATATCGTGACGGAGCCGCAGGTCATTATTCGCAAAAGTCCGGATATGCGGGCAGGGCAATCGAAGGTAATTTCCCCCGGTTCCAGCGGTTTAAAGACTATGCACTACCGCCTTACCAAGGAGAACGGTCAAGTGGTAGCCGAGGACTGGCTGGGCCAGGATGTCAAAAAGGCGTCAACGCCCAAAATCGTTGTGAGAGGCACGAAAGTGATCGTCGGTTTAGGAAGTGGGCAGTTCGCCTGGCCGGTAACCGGCGCCCGGATCACCAGCAGCTACGGCGTGCGTTGGGGCGACTTGCATAAAGGCATCGATATGATCTCCTCCAATCGGTCCATTCTTGCCGCGGATGACGGGGTAGTTTCCTTTGTAGGCCAGAAAACCGGATACGGCAACTGCATTGTCATCGACCACAAAAACGGTTACGAAACGTTATACGGCCATTTAAGCAAGATTAGCGTGAAAAAAGGTCAGGTCGTCCAACAGGGGACCAAGATCGGCGTTATGGGCAGCACGGGACGTTCGACCGGCACTCATCTTCATTTTGAGATTCATAAGAACGGAAGCCTGCAAAACCCGATGAAGTACCTGTAAATGAATCTCTCTACCCTAACATCGGCATTTACGAAAATAAAAGCAGCCGGGCTGCCCACATGCGGATTCTCGAAAGAGAACGCAGGGCTGGCTCGGTTTTTTTCATGCGCTGCGGGATACGCGGAACCGGTGTGCCTAAAGTTCCCATTCCTGACGGCGGATGGCTGTATGGTTGCTTGATATGGTAAGATAGAGGGAGATTGGCCAAAGGCTGAAGGTATGGGGTGAATTCGATCATGCAAGGTAAAATTTTGGTGGTGGATGACGAGAAACCCATCGCGGATATCTTGAAATTCAATTTGGAAAAAGAGGGCTACGAAGTCGTGCTCGCCTTCGACGGGATTAAGGCGGTCGAGCTGGCGTTTTCCGAGCAGCCGGATTTGATTCTGCTTGATTTGATGCTGCCCGGCAAGGACGGCATGGATGTGTGCCGGGAGGTGCGCGCGAAGCTGCAAACCCCGATCATTATGCTGACGGCCAAGGACGGAGAGATCGACAAAGTGCTGGGGCTTGAGCTGGGCGCGGACGATTATGTCACCAAACCGTTCAGTGCGCGTGAGTTGATCGCCCGGGTCAAGGCGCAAATGCGGCGCCAGCAGAAGCCGGCCGCCCAGGAAGGGACGGAAGAACGTCAAGGCATCAGCTTGTTTGAGCTGTTTATCGACACGGACATGTATACGGTCCATAAGAACGGCGAGCCGCTGGATCTGACGCATCGGGAATACGAGCTGGTTCACTACCTGGTGAAAAACGCCGGCAAAGTGATGACCCGTGAGCATTTGCTGCAAGCGGTGTGGGGGTTCGAGTATTTTGGCGACGTACGGACGGTCGACGTGACGATCCGCCGCCTGCGGGAAAAAATCGAAAAGGATCCGAGCAAGCCGGAGTATATTTTGACGCGGCGGGGACTCGGATATATGATGCGCAGCTCCAAGGCGGGTGGATTCTAGATGAATCTGCCTTCCTTTTTCCGCACGATCCAGGCCAAGCTGATCATCATCTACGTGCTGCTGATATTGATCGCGATGCAGCTCATCGGGGTTTATTTTGTCAGCGCCATGAAGAACTCGCTCACGAGCAATTTCACGAAGGATTTGCAGGAGCGGGCGGAGCTGCTCTCCGTGCTGGCGGCACAAAACCTGGGGGTGACCGGAGAATCGGCGGAAGAATCGCTGGAGAATCTGCGCGTGCTGGTCAACAATTTGTTCAACATTAACGGAGCGGAAATACAGGTGCTCGACGCAAGCGGCAAAGTGCTGACGACCTCGAAGCCTTCCCATGCCGATTATGTCGGCACGAAGAATACGCAGACGGTAGTCAACCGCGCTTTGCAGGGCATTCGCGACAACGAGGAATACATCATCGACGACGATAACGTTCGCAAGAAAGTCGTCGCCAAGCCGGTGGTTACCGGGGGCAAAATCGTCGGCGCGATCTATATCGCCGCTTCGATGAGCGAGCTTTATAGCACGATGGAACGGATTAATAATATTTTTATATCCGGGATTTTGCTGGCGCTGGGGTTAACGGCGGTGCTTGGCGTCATTCTGGCGCATACAATAACGTCGCCGATCAAAGAGCTGACGCGGCGCGCGACCATGGTGGCCGAAGGGGAATTTCACCAGAAGATGCCGGTGCTTGGCAGCGATGAGATCGGCCAGCTCAGCAAAGCGTTCAACTACATGACCAGCCGCCTGCGCGACGCCCTGGCGCAAAACGAGGAAGAGAAGGAGAAGCTTGCTTCGATTCTGACGAACATGAGCGACGGGGTGATCGCGACGGACGAGACCGGAACGGTCATTCTCATGAACCGGCGGGCGAGCGAAATGCTGCAGGTGGAGGAAGGGGCGGTCGTCGGCGGAACCGACATTATCTCGCTGCTTCATCTGCCGCCTGCGGAACGCGATGTCCTGGAGCAGGGGACGATGCATTCGACCATCCTGGAGAACGACACTCCGGAGGGTGGAATGTTCTTGATCCGTGTGACGTTTACGCCGATTCACCGGCGGGAGTTCGGGATCAGCGGCACGATCGCCGTGCTGCAGGACGTCACCGAGCAGGAGAAGCTGGAGGCTTCCCGGCGGGAGTTCGTAGCCAACGTATCGCATGAGCTGCGAACGCCGCTGACCACGATCAAGAGCTATACGGAAGCGCTGGAAGACGGAGCGCTGCAGGACCCCGAGCTGGGGCCGCGCTTTACCTCCGTCATTCAGAATCAGACGGAGCGGATGATTCGCCTGGTTACCGACCTGCTGCACCTGTCGCGGCTGGACTCCAAGGAGGCGCAGCTGCGCAAGCAGCCGACCGGTGTGATGGAGATGCTGGAGGAGGTTGCCGACCGGTTTTCTTTCCAAATGCAGGAAAAGGATATTAAGCCGACGATTTTTATCGGCAACGATGTGGAGACGGCCTGGATGGACCGGGATCAGATTGACCAGGTGCTCGACAATTTGATCTCCAATGCCATGAAGTATACGCCGGAAGGCGGGACGATTGCGGTGGAAGCCCGCAAAGCGGAGGACGGGCAGCTGGCCATTTCGGTGCAGGATAACGGGATTGGCATTCCGAAAAAGGACTTGGACCGCATTTTCGAGCGGTTTTATCGCGTGGACAAGGCGCGTTCGCGCAATATGGGCGGGACGGGCCTCGGCTTATCCATTGCCCGGGAAATTGTCAGAGCCCACGGCGGCACGATCTCTTTACAATCCGAACTTGGCAAAGGCACCAAAGTCACCTTCACGTTACCCCAGCAGAAACAAGGAGGCGAGTCGCAGTGAAGGAAAGAGTCAAATCGCTGATGCTCGCTTTGCTGGTGACATGCAGCTTGGTTCAGAGTTATTTTCTGATCTACCAGCTGCCGGGCAGCGATCCGGTCGTCAAGTCGGAGAACGAATATATTCCTACGGAGAACATGGGTCAGCCCACGGAAGCGGAAGAGCTGATTTTCCCGGCACAGATCGCCGTTCATTTGGGAAAAGATCAGCACACCGTTTTTTATCCGGGCTCGACGTTTTATAATTTGATTTATTCGCGCCTCAAAGGCCGCCAGTTCGACGGGTTTCAGCGCTATTCCATCGAGAACATCAATTGGAACGAAATCCGCAGCCAGAACGTCGGCATCGAGATGCAGTTCGGCGGCGGCGTGCCGGTAGCGCTTTTGCAGAAAGTCATGCAGATTACACCCGACGCGCTGTTTGAGGGGGAAAACATCAACAAGATTTTTATCTATAACACGGGGACGGAAGATCAAGTGCGGGTCTTTTTCTTCAGCTCGCAAGGCGATGTCGTGTATGAGGCTACCAAAGCCGACCTGACCGTACAAGACGTTCAGCAGCAGGTCGATTTCGGCAAAGGCTGGGCCCGTTATTCGCTGGTGAACGGTTTCTATATACCGGAAGAGCCGATCGAAATGATCGAGACCGGGCTCGATATCGGCCTGTACTCGACGGAGCAAATGCAGCGCAGCTTGTTTTTCGACCCCAGCATCACCCGTTATATCCGCGAAAAAGACGGTTCCGAGATTTATACGGACAGCCGGCGCAGCCTGCAGGTGAAGCAGGACCGGAACTGGATCAATTATACGGACCCGGCGGCGCCGTCAACCGGTGAGGACAGTCCGGGGAAAAACGTACTGTCTGCGGTGGACTTCGTCAACCAGCACGGCGGCTGGAGCGGAAAGTACCGTCTGGAGCAGGCGAGCGGTCTGGACGAGGAGCTGAACCGGGTCGTGTTCCAGCAGTATTACGGAGGGGGTCAATATGGCTCTTTTCCGATCATCGATCTGGCTGGCTTCCATTATGGAGCGATTACTCTGGAGGTTCGACAGGGGACTGTTACGGGCTATGAGCGGTCACTGATCTACGGCACAGGAGGCAGCTGGACAAAAAAAGTGGTTACGCTGCCGGGCGGCAAAGACCTTAAGGCGCAGGTAGAGAAGCTTCAGTCGGAAGCGGGAATCTCGGGATTATACCCGGCCTACGTGCCATCGCTCTCCAAAGAAGGGCTGCTGCTGAGGCCGATGTGGGTCGCCGAACTGAGCAACGGGGCAACGCGGGTGCTGAACTAAAGCAGGCGGCGGGAATGACAATATTTTAGGGAAGGGAGGCGAAATTATGGATTGGGGCCGGGCGAAAAACGTGCTGATTTACGCTTTTTTGCTGCTGAACCTGGTGCTGGGCTATCAGCTTTGGAACGATTTGCGGGAGCAGGCGGACTCCAATCTCGATATCACCTCCCTCGAGAACAATACGCAAAAAGCGATGGACGACAAGCACATTCGCGTCCTCGCCAAAATTCCGAACGACACCCCCGAGCTGCCGAAAATCGCCTATCGTTTCGTTGACGCCGAGTCGGGGGATAAAATGATCGATCTTCCCGAGCCGGTGGACAGCAAGCTGATTTTTACGCCGCGGGAATTGACCGAGGCCTTGAAGCCGAGCCTGCCGGATATCGGGAATTATCGTTATGACGAACCGTCCAGCAGCTCGGACATTTTCGTGCTTCACCCGCTGGTGGACGGCAAGTGGCCTCTGTTCAAAATTGAGCTGAAGCTCTACAACAGCAATCAGAAGATCATTTCGTACCGCCATCAGGCGATCGAAATCACGCACCTTGAAGGAGAAAAGCCCCAGCGGGTGCTTTCGGCTTCCAAGGCGCTTGGCAATCTGATCGAGAACTTCCTGCCGGAAGGTTCGGTTGTCACAGAGGTCGAGCTTGGGTATTACGGCGAGGTGTTTGACTCTGATGCCCATCTGCCGGCGTCGCCGGCGTGGCGGTTTATGCTGGAGAGCGGCAAAGAGTATTATGTACAGGGAATCAGCGGGGATGTCATAAGCCCGAACACAGAGAAAGCAAAGGAGTAATGGGGGATATGGGACTACGTTTTTCGGTGCTGTCGAGCGGATCGACGGGGAACGCTACCCTAGTCACGAATGGAGAAGCGACTTTGATGATAGACGCGGGCTTCAGTGCCAAGCGGATTGACGAGCTGATGATGGAGCGCGGGGTTTCCGGCACGGCATTGAACGGAATCCTGGTCACGCACGAGCATTCCGACCATATCAAAGGGATCGGCGTGGTTGCCCGGAAATACAATCTTCCGGTGTATGCCAACGAAAAGACCTGGATGGCGATGGAGAAGGCGGTTGGGCAAATTGCCGACGATCAGCGCTGCATCCTGGGGACCGGAGAGCATCGGGACTTTGGCTCGATGCGGGTGGAATCTTTTGCGATTTCGCATGACGCGGCGGAGCCGGTGGGCTACTGCTTCTACGACGGCAAAGAGAAGCTGAGCGTCTGCACCGACCTCGGATACGCCAGCGATAAAGTGAAGGAAGCGATCTGCGACTCCGACGTGCTGGTACTGGAAGCAAATCATGATATCGAGATGCTGCGTATGGGAAGGTACCCGTGGAACATCAAGCGCCGGATTCTCGGGGACATGGGGCATTTGTCCAACGAGGCGACGGGGGAGCTGATGAGCGAACTGCTTAACGGCCGCTTGAAGCGGACGTATCTGGCGCATCTCAGCCGCGAGCACAACATGCTCGACCTCGCCCGCATGTCCGTCCGCGGCGCGATGGAGGACCGGGGGTGCTTCTATCGGGACAGCGAATTCAAGCTGTGCGATACATATTATGACCGGCCCACCCCTTGGGATATCGTGGGCGAGGGATAATTCAACTTTACGGAAAACGAACGGGCCCCGGCTAAGTGCTGGAGCCCGTTTTTATTGTGATCCCCGGCCAGTCGCTAACTCTAAACGAGCCGGATAAGTTAGTTCCAGCTAGATTCCTGGGGTCAGATGCAGCTTGATTTGATCAAGTAACGGGAAAACCTCCCACTAATTCAGCGGATTCGCAGATTATCGCCTAACTAACGGGAAAAGCTCCAACTAATCTACTGTTTCAAGCGGGTATGAGGCCAAAAGCCATAATTTAGCTGGAGGATTTCCCGTTAATCCTCTTTTCAGATCGGTAAGTCCAAATTTAAAAGGAGGAATTCCAGTTAAATTCTTCTTCTGGAACTGTAAGTCTCAACTTAGTAGAGAGACTTCCGGTTAATGTTCGAGAAGATTACCATGTAAGTACTCAGCCCGGCTTGTTTACGCTGAATTAGCAGGAAAACCTCCCACTAATTCAGCGGATTCGCAGATTATCGCCTAACTAACGGGAAAAGCTCCAACTAATTTACTATTTCAAGCGGTTATGAGACCAAAAGCTATGATTTAGCTGGAGGATTTCCCGTTAATCCTCTTTTCGGATCGGTAAATCCAAATTTAAAAGGAGGATTTCCAGTTAAATTCTTCTTCTGGAACTGTAAGTCTCAACTTAGTAGAGAGACTTCCGGTTAATGTTCGAGAAGATTACCATGTAAGTGCTCGGATAACTACTCGGACGGCGCTTTTTCGCACAGATTATCCGACTTGCCTTCGTTTCAAATCATCTCCATTTGCTCCGAATTCCTGAGACTTTTGACCT